>CAYPTM010000434.1:0-2184 GCA_964413345.1 uncultured Elusimicrobiales bacterium | reverse complement strand
GAACACCCACTTCGACGCCGTCTGCTTCTTCGCGTGGACCAGCTCCGCCGTCTTCAGCGCGGAGGAAACCAGCTCATGGCTTTCCGGCAGCACCCAGGTGGGGAAATATTTCTCCTGACCGACCTTGAGGCCGGTCCAGGCGGTCGCCTCGTACTGAAGCACTTCCACCTTCGCGCCGAATTTCTTCACGGCGGGCAGGGCCTTGATTTCCTTCACGGAGGTATCCACGGTCTCGCCCACGGTCATGCGGCGGTCGAGGTAAATGGTGCATTCGTCCGGCACGGCGTTGTAGGAAGGAGTCTTGCACTCTATCGCCGTTACCGCCACGGTGCCCTTGCCCAGGAATTTGTCGTTTTTAAGCTTCTCGTTAAGCTTGGTGATTTCCTGTATGATGTAGGACATCTTGACTACGGCGTTGTCGCCGCGTTCGGGGGCGGAAGCGTGGCAGGAGCGGCCCTTGGTGATAACCTTCATCTCCATTCTGCCGCGGTGCCCGCGGTATACCTGAAGGTTGGTGGGCTCGGTGATAACCACGTAATCGGGTTTAAGTTTTTCCTTCTGTATGAGATGGAGCAGGGGAAGGCCGTCGCAGTCCTCTTCCATGCAGGAACCGACCGCGATATAAGTATAGCCGCCCTCGAGGCGCAGTTCCTTTATCAGTTTAGCGCCGTAGACCATCGAGACCATGGAGAGTTTCTGGTCGGTGGCGCCGCGGCCGTAAATCATGCCCTTCTCGAACTTGCCCTTGAAGGGGTCCCATTTCCAGGCCTTGGGGTCGCCCACTCCGACGGTGTCTATGTGGGCGTCGTACATTATTTTCTTCTTGCCATTGCCGAGTGTTCCGATGACATTGCCCATCTTGTCGAACTTCACGCTGTCGAAGCCGACCTTGCGCATTTCCTGCGCGATGCGCTTCGCTACTTTTTCCTCTGTCGTGGAAAAACCGGGTATGGCCACCAGGTCGCGGGCAAAGGCTATCATGTCCTTTTCGTATTTGCCTACCGCGTCCCTCAAGATTTTACCGTCAAGCATTTTGCACTCTCCTTGGCTGTATTTCTGTATGCACTTCATTTTACACTTTTTTTCATTTATGGGAAGCCCCCATGCTCGCCGCGCCTCGCGCAAACACGGGGAACACATCTAGCGCGTCCTCAGTTTTCGCGCCGCGATAGCGGCCCGGCGCCGTTTCGCCAGAGCCGCAGAGCGGGCCATGTCTCCGTCGGAAAAAGACGCCTCGGCCGCGGCGCATTTTTCCCCGCACGCGGCAGCCCCGGAAGACAGCAGAAACCACGCATAGGCCTCGACGGGGTCTTTTTTGACTCCCTTGCCGTAAAGGTAAAGCCAGCCAAGCCCGGTCTGCGCGGCAGCATTGCCGCTTTCAGCCGCCTTCCTGTACCAGAACGCCGCCTGCCGGAAATCCGGGCGAAGAACACCGCCGGTCATGTACGCGTTTGCAAGAAAAGCCTGAGCATCCGCATCGCCGTTTCTGGCGGCCATGGTCCAAAGAACGACGGCTTTTTCCATGTCGCGGGGAAGACCGCCGAGGCCGCCGGCATACATTTTTCCAAGCAGGGCCTGCGCCGGCGGATATTCTCCGGCTGAAGCGCGGCGCAGCCAGAAAACGGCCTCAGGATAGTCGGGTTCAACGTATTTCCCATCCGAGTACATCCTGCCAAGCAGGAACTGAGCCTCGAAACTGCCGCCATCCGCGGCCTTTTCCAGCCATATCCTGGCGGTATGGGAAGCAGCCTCAACACCTTTCCCTTTCAGATAAAATATCCCCAGTCTGGCCTGCGCGGAGGAATCGCCGCCTTCAGCAGCTTTTTTATACCACAGAAACGCCTGGGAATCGCTTGCGGGAAAGGCTGTCCCCTCCTCATAAAAAAGCCCGAGCTTCAGTTGCGATGGAATATCCCCCATAACGGCGGCCCGCCTGTACCATTCAGCTGCGGAGGAAAGGTTTTTCGCGGCGCCGAAACCGCCCTCGAGCATCATTGCCACGCCGCCCATTGCCGGAGGATAGTCCTGTCCGGCGGCAAGGCTGAAAAGTGCCAGGGCCTTTTTATCGTCCCTTGCAACCCCGCAGCCTTCGTGGTACAAACGGGCAAGTTCGGTACGGGCGGATGCCCGTCCGGCTTCCGCGGCGCGCGACAGCCAGTCCGCGGCCGTTGCGCAGTTCCGGAC
>CAYPTM010000433.1:0-2189 GCA_964413345.1 uncultured Elusimicrobiales bacterium | reverse complement strand
GTCACGGCACTCTGTAAGAAGCACCGGCCCCATAACCACTACGTCCCCTGAGCGGGCCTTGTCGAAAATGAGCCGGTAGCGTTTTCCTCCGGACGAGCCGAACATGTCCAGCTTGCGGCAGTTGGACTCCAAATCCTTGCCAAGCGCGGAAGCGATGTCCCTGCGCATGGCATCAGCCCCATAGCGTTCATACACGGATTTAAGGCGGGCAGCCGTATCCTTGACCGGCGGAACAGCGGACAGGAGAACGGTATCAAGCCCGGTGCTCAGGCCGTCCAACCGCCGAAAGGTCTGATTCTTCCAGTCCGGGACGGCCTTGTCCAGACTGAAGGACATGGCCGCGCCGGTATAATAAACGTAAAGCATCCAGCGGCTCATATAAGGCTCGCCCAGCTTGACCAAACTCTGCCGCAGGGCGTCTTTCACTGTGTCCGTGGATGAATATCCTGAAAAGCGCGTATCGAGCAGGGTCGCGGCAAGCGGACGGACATCGTCATTCCTGCCAAACTGGACCGACCATCCCACATACTGGGCAGTGCCTTCCTTCAATTCCATCAGCCTTTCGATTTGGATAATATCCGCAGGCAGGCGGGCGTGCCTTTTTGAGCGCACCGCCGAGAAATCCCGCCACAGTTCATTGACCGCTTCCGGTGAATTGTCATCCAGAAGAGCGGCCAGAATCCGGCCTTCCAGCCCGAGGAGAAGACAGTTTTCCTCGTCCTGGTACGGATAATCTATCTTTGTAAGGCGCAAGGGCTTATGTTCCCGGACGGACGCCGGGAGATACTCACTTTCAGCAGACTGGTAAGCGTGAAATGTTTCGTGGGCCAGCTCGCCTAGAAAAAGCAGGTATGGCTTGGAATACTTAGCCGCATCCGGCCTGCTTTTGCGGATAACACCCGTCGCGTAATCGTCATATACGTCCATCGTATTCACCGAAAGGGTGGGGACCTTGTTAACCCGTCCTGACATGGCGCCGTACATGAACGTTTTGTCCTGCATCCAGCAGAAGTCCTTTTCCAGAACAGGCATCTTGAACGCGGCAGCCTGGCATTCCTTTGGCGGATTGGGATGCCCGATCAGCACATCGTATTTTTCCGGGAAAACAAACTGTATGGGAAAAGAAGAGACGTCCACGCCGGGCCAGATACTTTCACCCTTTCTAAGCCACAAATTATAAAACTCCCCAATCCGGTAAAGATCCGCATCGGCAAGCTTAATGCCAAGCCTGTCAAACAGCGCGGAAGACTCTGGCGTCATGGAATAAGCCGGAATCGGCGCGGCGCACAGCCACGCCGCGGCAAAACATGCCGCAAAAAACGAATTTTTCATAACCCGCCCCCCAGTAATTCGAAGTGCCGCCCTTTATAACCTTGAAACTAAACCAGTTTTTTCAGACTGTCGAAAACAGCCTCGCCGGAAACCTGTCCCGCAATTATGACACTGTCGGCGCCTTCGGCGGACAAAGCCTGCGCGGACGAGGCGTCCTCCGCCAGCATTATCTTCCTGGCGGACGGAGCCAGAGTCTTCATCTGTCTGAGCAGGCGCAGATTGTTGGTTCCCTTTAGGAAGATATCGCCTATGGTGCAGACCACTACGGAGGCCTGGTCTATGCCTATATGCGAGAGGGTTTCAGGATTGCTGAGATCGCCGTACTCCCACTCGTATCCGCGCGCGGCCAACGGCTCCTTCAAGGATTGGTTGAAATCCACCACAAGAATTCTCTTTTTAAGTTCGGGGGCGTATTTGTCCACCGCCTCAAGCAGGAACATGCCCTCCCGGAAACACCCGAGGAAGATGATATCCTTTGCGGGATGCTCCGTCCCGCCGGCTGCCGGGACATCGTCATTCTGGATATTCCGGCCCATGCACCCGGCCAGCACCTTGGCAAGCTTGTCATTGTAGTTGATGATATAAGTCGCCATTATGGCGGCCATGAGCATGGCGGTAAGCATTATCGGCTGCGCCGAGGGGGAAACGTGTCCATACCCCACGCCGAGGGCCATTATGACCAGAGAGAATTCGCTTATCTGGGAAAGGTTCAGCGCGGAGATTATGCCGGCCCGCAGTCCAAGCTTCATCCTGACCGCGATGAAAGGCACGGAAAGCAGGCGGGTCAGGATGACGAAGACGCTGAGGGCGACGGCAACCCCGATATCGCCCAGGGAAAGCACGGGAATCTTGAGGCC
>CAYPTM010000432.1:0-2198 GCA_964413345.1 uncultured Elusimicrobiales bacterium | reverse complement strand
CAAACGCATACGCCTCACCCTGATAGGTGCACGTCGAGCACACCTCGAAGGGCCAGTTTACAGTAGAATAACGCCAGATATTTGTGCCCTTCTCCCGCCCGAACAATCTGTCGTCGTATCCGTCACTTCCGGGAGGCGGAGTAAGCGTAGAACTGGCAACGGAATAATGATCGACGACATCAAGAATGTTTTTATCGCTCGGGCTCCAGGGAACAGCGACATACTCCACCGCGGCCGAAACCACTTCGGCGCGCGTGCGCCCATACGCCGGAACGGCGAAGAGCACGGCTAACATCAATGGCCCCCAAGAAATCCTTAACATGTTCTACCGCCCAGCCTGTCTGACTTCCCAACGGACTATCTTCACGCCTTCCCCATCAACATTTAGACCGTGGCTATAGCCGGGAGGAGATTTTATCCTCCGCACCAGTTTCCCTTCAGGAGTATACTCGCGCTCTTCCGTAGCCAGCGCGTCCACGGAACCACTTACAACTCGCAATCTGATATTCCCATTATCAAGAATTTTCTCAAGGTGGACATCGTTCTTGGCGCGGGCGACTCTGGCCCTGGCAGCCAAGTACGCCTCAGTTGGGCCAACTTCAATCTCGCGCGAGGTTTTCTTTGCGCGGTCCCGCACGGACACGATAGACACCTCTCCGCTTTTCTTAATCTCGATCTCATATTTGCCAGGAGCAGTAACCCCAGTCTCCCCGGAAACAATTAACTCTTCTTGGTTATGACTCACTGGAGCAAACCCAAACTTCGCTGGCAGTTCGCGTTTACTCTCAAACGGCATTTTCTTTACCACTTTGTCATTCCTGAACTGCCACACCTCGCCGCTTTCCTTGCCGTCCTTCACACGTTTCAAGTAATAATACAGGTCATCCTTGGAGTCAATTACAATATTGATCCCCTGTACTTCCGGAGGCCATATGTAAGGTTGCAAGTCGCTGTCCGGCACCCCTTCCGGCTTAACCGCACTAGCATTAACCGACCGCACATACTGTTTTTCCACCTCATCGTATTCTTTCACGGACCAGCATTCCACCGGTCCCCGGAGCCCGTCAACAGGAATATCTTTAAGGTGCTTCCCTTCATTGGAATATTTCTGTATGCGGTTATTCACAAAGTCCAACACATAGATATTGCCTTTAGAATCAACCGCAAGGCTTTCCGGTTTTAAGTCATAATCAACATCGCTCTGCCTGCCGAACTCTCCGGGCCCGGTGCCCCACTTGCCCTCGATTATCACCTTTGGGACGTATTCTTCTACAGGCACACCGGCATCCGCAGCGCCCGTGGATGGTTGCTGCGCATACGCGCCAGCAGCGGCGAATAGGAATAATACGGCAAAAAGCATCAGCTTCTTCATAATGGCTCCTTAATTATGCTGACTCACATTGTGGCAACCCAAAATCCCCCAGTAGTTTATAGTAAACAGTTCCGCGATATTCAAGCCCAATTCTTAGTCCCATTATTGGCCGGCGCCAATTATCTTCAAAATCGCTTTACACTTATAATTACATCCAGCGCTCGCGGGGCACGCGGTACGACACCAGCACCGACGCCGTGTCCACTGGCGGCGTGACCCCGATTCAAAATTGATGTTTTGCGCGCATTGAACCGCCCCGGCCAACCCATACCGACACGAAAAGTATACAACAAGGAATGAGCTTTGTCAGTAACGCTAGCGTTACTTCCGTTTGAGTCGTCCGAAAATCTGCGCGGATGGATGAGGTCGTCCGGGCCGAACACGGCGCGCCCGGCAGTGCGGGGAGGCGGTTTAACCCTCCCGGGTGGCGGCCTGGGCGGCGCAGAGGCAGGCGCAGAAGATGAATATCATTCCGGAGACGTAGATCCAGAGCAGCAGCGCCATGATGCCTCCGAAGGCGCCATAGACGGCGTTGAAGGCGGCGAAATGCCTGAGGTAGAGGACGAAAAGGCTCTGCGCGGCGTTAAGCAGGAGGGTGGCGACCCCTGCGGCCAGCCAGACCTCGGAGTAGCGGGTGCGTCGGTGAGGGGCCATCTTGTAGAAGAAGGCGAGGCTCAGGAATACCAGCAGCCAGGGCAGCACGAAAAGCAGGAGTTTGTAGGCCAGCGGGACCAGCAGCCACGTGTCAAAAAAGCCGGCGGTCAGTTTGCCGGCCAGGGGTACCGCTATGCCGGCCAGCACCGCCAGCACCATTATCGCCAGCATG
>CAYPTM010000431.1:0-2202 GCA_964413345.1 uncultured Elusimicrobiales bacterium | reverse complement strand
GGAACATTGGATATGCGGCTTTCCCCCACCGACAGCGCCGCCAGCAGAAGGGCGCGGTGAGCGCAGGATTTGTCTCCCGAAAAGGAGAGCGAGCCGTTAATTCCCTTTGCCCCGCCCTTTATGTGCTTTATATGTGCCATTTTTAAGGATATCGCAAAGACAGCGCAGGCCGTCCACATAGGAAGCGGCTCCGCCGCCCATGAAAATCCGGGCGCACGCACCGCCGGTTATTGACTTCCGCCGGAACGCCTCTCTTCTCCCGATGTCACTCAGATGCACCTCTACCGCGGGCAGCAGGCTGGCCTCCAGCGCGTCGCGTATGGCGACGCTGTAGTGCGTGTAGGCGGCAGGATTTATCAGTATGCCATCAGCGGCGGGAGAGTTCTTCTCGATAAAATCTATGATTGCGCCTTCGCTGTTTGACTGGAAAAACAAGGTCTTGCAACCAAGCCGCAGCGCCTCTTTGCGCACGGCCGCATTAAGCTCGGTCAGCGTCAGCTTCCCGTAAACAGCCGGGTTCCGCCTGCCAAGCGTTTTCATATTCGGACCGTTTATCACCAGTATTTTCATTTTTCAGTCTTCCGGAAAACGGAAATCCGTCTCAAAATTCTGGCCGCGATTTCGGAGGGGGTATCGTCCCCGCAAACTAGCGTCAGCTCCGCCGCGCCGTAAAGTCCGGCACGGGCGGACAACAGCGCACGGACCTTCGCGGCTATTCGTCCTTTTCGCGTCTCTCCTATAATCGGATAGGCGGACGGGGTTTTGGATATGCGTTCTACAATGGCCTTTTGCGATGTCCTGAGCCAGACCGTAACGCCGTTTCTCCGCCTTAAAACATCAAGGCGCCCGCTGTTGAAACGCAGGCCTCCGCCGAAAGAAACAATGACGCCGCGCCGGGCCAAAAGCTTTTCCGCGCAACGGGCTTCGACGGCCCGGAAATACTTTTCCCCGCGCCCGGTTATAAGCTCAGAGGGGCTGCGACCCGACGCCTTCCCGACATAAATATCGGTATCGAAATGGGGCATTCCGGAAAGACGCGCCAGCTCGCGTCCAACGGCCGTCTTTCCGGCGCACATGAAACCAGCCAGATAGATGGAGCACGCGCCGTTTTTATTCAGGCAGTTTTTTTCCGCCATGCGGAAATCCTGTCCCTTATTTCCGGCAGGCTGTCACCGCCGAATTTTTCAAGCAGCGCCCCCGCCAGCACAAGCGCCGCCAGGGATTCCCCTATAACTGAAGCGGCGGGAACAGCGCATATGTCGGATGTGGCGGAAACCGACGGCTCGGCCTTCCGTTTTTTGATATTCACTGATACGCACAGATTGGGCATGCCGGGAACGGGTTTCATGGCCGCCCGCACAAGTATGATGGAACCATTGGAAACGCCGCCCTCTATCCCCCCGCAATGATTGCTCTTTCGGGTTATACGTCCGCCAGAAACTAAAAACTCGTCCGCGCCGGCGCTTCCGCAGGACGCGGCAAGAGCGCGTCCCCTGCCTATCTCAACGCTTTTAACGCCATTAAGGGACATAAAAGCCTGCGCCAGCAGACCGTCAAGCCTCCTGTCCCACTGGACATGGCTTCCCAGGCCCGGCGGGACACCATACACCGCAACTTCAAATATGCCGCCAAGCGTATCCCCTTTCCGGGCCGCGGCCGACACGGCCATGGCCATTGCCTCGCCGGCGTCGCCGCTTATGGCGCGGGCACGGTTCGATAAAACAGCACGGCGCGCCCTGTCCGTTTCGCGGGGGAAAACAGACCAGTCGTTGACATCGCCTATGGACAGGGTACGGCCCACAGCCGTCATGCCGTTTTCCGCGAGCAGGCGCATGGCAAAACAGCCGAGGGCCACCCGCGCGGCGGTTTCACGGGCGCTGGCCCGCTCCCGGATAAGGGCGGCGTCATCCAATCCATACTTCAGGCAAGCGGCGAAATCGGCGTGCCCCGGGCGCGCTACCGAGGAGGAAGAAAACTTGCCGCCCCGGTTTTCAATGCGCAACGCAATTGGCGCCCCCGTAGTAATACCGCCGGACATGCCGCTCTCTATGACAAAACGGTCTTTTTCTCCTGCGGCCCTGGCTCCGCGGCCCAGAACGGAACGGCGTTTCTCCAGCTCCCCGGAGATAAAGTCCGTGGAGACCGCAACACCGGCTGGGAAACCTTCCAGCACCGCCGTCAGGGCGGCGCCATGGCTTTCCC
>CAYPTM010000430.1:0-2207 GCA_964413345.1 uncultured Elusimicrobiales bacterium | reverse complement strand
CCACAAGGCTGAAGACGTCCGCGTCCGGGTAAATCTTGAGAATCTCCTCAAGCACCCGTTCGGCCCCGGCGTAGCCGGTAAGCCATTCATGCACTATAGCTGTCTTTGTCATAACACCCTGGCGTAAGCCGCCGCATGAGCGGCGGAGATATTTTTCCAAGAAATTGCCGCGCCCAGCCGGGTCCCGCCTGCCGCTATCCTGGCGCGCAGGTCCGCATCCGCCAACAGGCGCAGAGCGGACTCCGCCGCTTTTACAGGCGTGTCGGCAAGAAGCACGTTCTCACCGTCCTTTATGTCGGGCGGGGTGGACGGTCCCGGATTGGTTATTACCGGCGCGCCGCACAGCAGCGCGCAGTTGAGCGTGGTCCGGCGGAAGCTTGCCCCTCCGGCGTAGGGGAGCATGAAGAAAGAGGCTTCTTCCAGTTCCCGCGCCACCTCGGAGGAGGACAGGCCCACATGCCATTGCACCCTGTCCGCCAGCAGCGCATTGGCGCGCCCCCGAACGCTTTCGAAATACGCGGTATGGCGCGGATGCTTGTCCCCGATAAAAACATATTTGAACGAACCGGGCGCCTTTTTCTCAACCTCGCAGAAAGCGTCGAGAGCGAACTCCGCCAGCTTGCCCGGATAGAAAAGCCCGAAGTAGGCTATAACCGGCAGTCCGGGCGGCTTGGGCATGCCTCCCCTTACTTCCAGCGGACAGCCGACAGCCACTATGGACGATTTCTCCCGCAGCTTCCCCTTCAGGAATGGATATGCGCCGCCGACTGCGGAACGCTCCTCCTCGCTGGTGAAGAACAGAAAATCGGCGCACAGCAGCAGGGGCAGCACGCTCAGCTTGCGCAGCGGATGGGCATGTTTGAACTCGTGCAGGGTAAGCGCGGTTTTGCGCCCGCCCATTTTCAACAGAACTGCAAGAAGCTGGGGACCGAGTTTATGCCCGAAGCCCTGTGCCGGGTACTGGAAATGGGTAAGTGCCGGGTTTGCCGCCTCAACCGCTTCTTTAGCCGCAAAGGCCCCCCAGAAACCCCAGTTCCGCACTTTCTCGATAAGAAATGACGGCTTATCTGACATCTCGCAAGGGGACGACAGGACGGCGACAGCCGTCCCGCCTTCGGTCAGCGACCGGGCCAGCCTGAGGGTATAATCGGCCACGCCGCAATGTCCCTGCGGCATGGCGCATATAAAGAGTATCTTCGAATCCATCCAATAGATTTTTTAGCAAATACCCCGCTCCGCGCGCCAGAGGAAAGGCATTGCGGCCCCATCGGGAATTGCTAAAATCTTTGAAACCGCCGCGCGTGACGCGGCACGGGAGGAGCCAATGCCGACCCACAAGCAGTCCGCCAAGCCTTTTCTTTACGCCTTAAGCACCTGCGTATGGTGCCGCCGCACCAAAACATTACTGGACGAGCTAAAGGTGGACTACGATTTCATATATACCGACGAACTGTCCGGCCCGGAAAAGGACGCCGTCGTAAAGGCCCTTGAGGAGGTCAACCCCGCCCGGTCCTTCCCGACACTGGTCCTCGGACCGGGGAAGTGCATAATCGGCTTCAAGGAAGAGGAGCTCCGCAAGGAACTTACAAAATGCCTGAAAAAGTGACGGTAACAGACGCCGAGCTTGACGCCCTTTGCGAAAAGCTGGACCGCGACGCCCGCGCAAGCGGCTATTTCCTCAATCCGGACAAAGGCTTTACGCGCGACCTGGCCCACGGCCTGCTGGTGAACACAAAACGCTACGGCTACGCCTGCTGCCCCTGCCGCCTTGCCGACGGGGACAAGCAGAAGGACCTGGACCTCATCTGCCCCTGCGACTACCGCGACCCGGACCTCTCCGAATACGGAGCCTGCTACTGCGCCCTCTATGTCAGCAGGGACATTGCCGAAGGCCGCAAACAGGCCCAGCCCGTCCCGGAACGCCGTTTTCCCCATCCGCCGGGCACCGCGCCGGATGGCAGGCAGCCGACGGAAGCAATTGCCGGCCAAACGAAACAAGAGGCGCTGAAGCTGGCCTATCCCGTCTGGCGCTGCAAGGTTTGCGGCTATCTGGCCGCGCGCAACGCCCCGCCCGAGATATGCCCCATCTGCAAAGTGTCAAAAGACCGCTTCGAACGCTTCATGTAAGAGCCTGTTTGGAATCTCTCTTTCTTAGCGAAAACGGGGATTTTGGACTGGGCCGAAGCGGAGCGAAACGAGCATCCCCG
>CAYPTM010000429.1:0-2226 GCA_964413345.1 uncultured Elusimicrobiales bacterium | reverse complement strand
GAAGCCTGCGGCGGGAAAATTCCGTCGGAGGCCGTTCCCGGCTCTCCCGCGCTTTCTTCCCGCGTGGCTGAATTCCGCGACGCTGTCCTTGACGATCTCAATACGGCCAGGGCCGTGTCCGTGCTGTGGGAAGTGCTGCGCAGCCATGACCTGTCCGCCGCTGACAAGCTTGCCTTCTCCGCCTTCGCGGACGGCATTCTCGGCCTGGACCTCCTCAAGCCGGAGGCCGCCGCGGCCATACCCGCGGAAGTGCTCGCCCTGGTTGAGGAGCGCGCCCGGGCCCGCAGGGAAAAAGACTTCAAGAAGGCCGACGAAATCCGCCTGAAGGCGGAGGGGCTCGGCTACGTCATAAAGGACACGCCCAAGGGCCCCGTCTGTTCCAGGAAGGCCTGAGGCCGTATCTGCCGTTTGGTGGGGGAAAGAGTGCTCAGGGATCAGCCTCCCTCAGCCATGTCCGGCGCCGCCGGCGCCGTGCTGCTGCTGGCGGAGCTTGAAAAGATAATTCCCGGTTTTGAAAAAGCCGGCGTCGATTATGTCGTCTTAAAAGGCGCCGCTCTCATTGCCTGCGGCCTGCGCAATCCCGCGGAACGCGGACTTACCGATATTGATATTCTGGTGCGTCCTTCACAGGTCTCCTCCGCCCGGGCTGTCTTGTCGGGGATGGGCTTTCTTCCCATGCCGGACAGTTCCTCCGCCTTCATGAAGGAATCCGGTTCCGGGGGCGAACTGCTTGTTCCCGTCATAGCTGATTTGCATCACTGGCTGGACTACCGCAGCGACTGCGGGCCGGTCTTTGACTCCTCCCGGAAAGTGCGGTTTGGCTCCTCATTCCTGCGCGTTCCGGCCAGCGAGGAACATGTCCTGCTGATTTGCGCGCACGGCATACTGCATCACGCCTGCCTGCCCCCCGCCGCGCTGGAAGACGTGCATGCGCTTTGCCGCGCCGACGGCTTTTCCTGGGATGTGCTGGCCTCGGTGGCGAAGGAAGCCGGGGCTGAGAGTATTCTCTCCGAGGCCTTCAGGGAATTTTCCCGGAGGGGGCTGTCAGTTCCGGCATCTTTTTCGGAGAGCATTCGTCCAGCTGGCGCGCTGGCGGTGGCGCGGGAGTGGTTTTTCCGCGCCGGATGCGGAGTTTCTCCGGCGGGAGTTTTGGTCGAGTATCTGCTCCCGCAGGTCTGCAGCCCGCGCAACATAATAAGATACTGGTCGGGCGGCGGCCTTTTTGGAAAGCCGGCCCGCGTCATGCGAAATGTTTTTTGCCGTATGTTACGGAGGAAGGGAATATGAGGCATTTCATGTTTTTAACGGCGGTTCTTGCCTGTCTGGCAGGCGGGGCCGTTTTTTCGGCCGGGCAGGATTCTTCAACGGAGACCGGCTACGGTTCCGGCATTAAGGTTGTTTCCGACAACATTGAACAGGCGGGCGTCGCCGGCAAGCGTATCGCGGAAAAAACGCTTTCCAAGAAAAACCTTTACGCGCTGGCGTCGCGCACGCACATCCCCGTGTGGGTGTTCGGCGGTGTGGCGGGTTTCGCGGTGCTGCTGTTTGTGTTCGGCCGCCGTCCAGGTCTGGAGGGTGCTTCCCCCGAAGAAACGGTCAAAAAGCTTGGCCGCCTGCCTGCCTTCCGCTGGCGCAACGAGGAGCTGGAGGCTTTTGCCAAGGCGTCCTGCGCGCTGGGCTATCTGGAAATGCCTGTCATACTCAAACTGTCGGACGAGCGGCTGGACGACCTGCTCAACTTCTTCTATGTGGAGAAAAATTACCGCCTTTTCTGCGAAGTTCTCTTCTGCAAACCGGCGGTCTACAAAATGGTCAAGGCCCGCACCAGCGTGGACAGGGGGGAGCTGCGCTGGATGCAGATATCCGACTTTTCGTCCGCTACGGTGGCGGAAATATGCTCATTCCTCAGGCAGCGGGACGCTTCCAACCTGCATTTCCAGTTTCTTAATTCGTTTAGCCGCCAGCAGTTCGCCGGCGGTTCGCGGGAGAAGGCCCTCGATGTCATGAAAGCCGTTCCCATGGAAACACTGCATTCCACCAGCTGGGAGACCATGCTAGACGTTTCCGGCGGCATATCGGCATTGCCGGTGTCTTATCTGGAAAAGCTGCCCAAGCAGTTCTGCGCGCGGGCGGTCCTCGCTCTGGCCGATGAGGGCAGCGCCACATCCGCACGGCTTCTCCTGGAGCGGTTCCCCCGCAACAAGTGGACGGAAGAGGACCACTTCG
>CAYPTM010000428.1:0-2231 GCA_964413345.1 uncultured Elusimicrobiales bacterium | reverse complement strand
TGGACAAGCGGCGTCTTCTGGCCCTTTGCGCCGCAATCAAGGGACGAGGTTTCGTGTGGCGCGCGCCCGTGCGGACCGACCTGACCGACGCGGAGAGCGCCGCCGCAATGCGCGCCGCCGGCTGTGTTGAGGTGACTGTCGGCATAGAATCCGGCAGCGCGGCCGTGCTTGAACGCATAGGCAAGGGCACTACCCCCGAGATGAATTCACGAGCGCGGCGCATATACGCGGAGGCCGGGATAAGATTCAAGGCGTTCATAATAGCCGGCCTGCCGGGGGCCTCGCTCCACGACGAGGAAATGACAAAGCGCTGGCTTGTGGAGAACAGGCCGGACGGTTTCGACATATCCATAAACACGCCGTTCCCCGGCGCGAAGGAGTACTGCGAGCCGGAGCGTTACGGCCTGTCCTATGACTGCGATTACGCTAACAACGTCATAGCCTACAAGACCGCTCCGCACAAGTTCCGGGTATATGCACGCAACGAGCATATGGGTTTTAGCGAGATACTTAAACTGCGCGACGCTATGGACGCCGAAGTCCGCGCCGCGCTTGGCCTGCCCCCGCCTGAAAAACTTGCCGCCTATTCCCCTGTAGACCACAGCAAAGGCGGCGTGGCGCCGGGTTCCGCAGGCCTGCTTCGCTCCGCCAACAAACGCCGCCGCCACTGACGGAGGTCCGGAACATGAAGCTTTTTGCCGCGCTGTTTGCCTTGTCCCTTTGCCCCGCCGCAGTGTCCGCTTACGTTGCCATGCCGGTGCCTTCCGGGTTTACTGTAAGTCCCCTGCCGCCCTCCATACAAACGGACGCGGACCGCCGAGATCTCTTCGCCGCTCTGGAAAACGACTGGCTTCAGCTCCGTCCGCTGCTTGCCTCTTCGCAAGTGTCAGCGGAGAAGCGAAAGGCTTGGACCGCGGATTTCCTGAAGGCCTATGGTTCCGATGCCGGGAAGAATCCCCTTTTTACGGAAGTGCTGCCTTTACTCGTGGAACTCGGTATGGACAGGGCGGAGTTTTCCGTCGAAACAGGGGCGGTCCTGTGGGGTAACGGCGATTATGCGAAGGCCGCGCCCGTGCTGAAGGCTTTGTCCGGACAGGGCAATCCCGCCGCGTCCATATATTACGCCGCGCTGCTTCAATTGGGCACCGAAGAGTTTAAAAACATCCCGGAGGGCGAGGCGCTGATTGCCAGGGCTTTACCCGCCGCCCGCAAAAAAGCCGGGCGGGGCGATTCAGCCTCCCTTGTCGCGTTATCGTATGCTTCCATGCTTGGGCTTGGAACAGGGCAGGATGACCGCATGGCTTTCGGCCTGGCTGAAAAGGCCGCCAGGGCCGGGAACCGCCACGCCTGCGCGCTTCTCGCCTGGATGTTCGGCAAGGGCGCGGGAGTCGCCGCCGACAAGGATAAGGAGCTGGAGTATTACCGCAGGGCTGCCGAAATGGGATTTCCTCCGGCGCAATATGAACTCGGACGCATACTCGCGGAACGAAATTCTTCCCGATCCGGCATGAGTGAGGCTCTTAAGTGGTATCTGGCTTCCGCTGGACAGGGAGAACGGCTCGCGCAAATGGCTTTGGCCGCAAGGTATTACTACGGCAAAGGCGTCAGTAAAGATTTGAGCCGGGCCGCAATCTGGTACAGGGCCGCCGCCGAGCGCGGCGATTCCTCCGGCCAATATATGCTTGGCACTATGTATCTGGAAGGGGAGGGGGTCGGAAAGGATTATTCAGAGGCGGCTTTCTGGCTGGAGCGCTCGATGAAGCAGGGCAACGGCGACGCCGCCGAGCGGCTTGGCTATCTGTACGAGAACGGCTATGGCGTAGGCAAGGATTACGACAGGGCCGCGGCGCTGTTCCGTCAGTCGGCCGGACAGGGCAATCCTGCGGCACAACTGGCATTGGGGGAATTTTACTGCAAAGGGCAGGGCGTGCCGGTCAATTTTGAGGAGGCCATCCGCTATTTCACCCGCTCCGCCGAGGCCGGGGTTGTTTATTCCCAGGCGCGGCTGGGCGATATTTACTATGCCGGAAAAGGAACGGCGGTGGATTATGAAAAGGCCGCCCTGTGGTACGCCCGCGCGGCTTCCGGCGGAGATACCCGTGCTGGGGACAGGCTGAAGTCTCTCCTTGCCGAGGGGAAAGCGGAGGCCTTCATGGAAAG
Organism: uncultured Elusimicrobiales bacterium; assembly: GCA_964413345.1. Lineage (GTDB taxonomy): Bacteria > Elusimicrobiota > Elusimicrobia > Elusimicrobiales > Elusimicrobiaceae > CAYPTM01. The sequence continues at coordinate 71 of CAYPTM010000428.1, read as the reverse complement.
GGAGAGGCTCCCGTCCTATCAGGAAAAGGCCGCGGCCGGGGACGTTGACGCGCAGCTTAAACTGGGGCTTC
>CAYPTM010000427.1:0-2233 GCA_964413345.1 uncultured Elusimicrobiales bacterium | reverse complement strand
AGAATGCGCTTTCTGTTTTTCCCTCGTCCGCCTTCATGACCTTGAAGTTTTTGGCCTTGTCGTTAGTAAGCACCAGCCAGCCTTTCCCGGCGTGTGTCACGGAATATTCCACTCCGCGCCGCCTTGCCGCGAACACCCGGAACGCGCCGCCCGGATTGTCCGCTTCCAGTATCCTGGATTCCGAGGTCAGCGTCGCGCCGGAGTGCAGGACCATGTATTTGCGCGAAAGCGTTTTGCCTACGGAAACCTCAAAAAGCTCGTCCTTCTCCTCATACACCAGCTCATCCTTTTCCTGCCCAAGCGCGTGCCTGTAGACCTTGTCCCAGCGGAGGGTCTGTGTGTCCTGCTTTACGTAGAAAAGGGTTTTGCCGTCATTGGCCCATGCCATGTTGGGGGTGGTGTCCCTGATTACGTCCGGCAGGTCTTTCCCGGTAGAGAGGTCCCGGAACCTTATTGTGTATATCCTCCGTCCGGCCAGGTCCGCCGCATGGGCCATGATTTTCCCGTCATCCGTGACCTGCGGCCATTTGTGTCCGTAAAAGGCGGTCCCCTTCGCCATTTCCGGCACGTTCAGTATGATTTCCTCCGGGGAGGTAAGGGCGCCTTTCTTCCTGCAGTAGAGCGGATACTCGCTGCCTTTCTCATAGCGGGCGTAATAGTAGTAGGCCCCGTCCCTGAACGGCGCGGTGGAATCGTCTTCCTTGATTCTCGATTTCATTTCGGAAACGAGACGCTTCTGCAGGCCTTTGGTGTGGGAGAGGACCGCCTCGGCGTATTTGTTTTCGGCCTCCAGGTAGGCTGTTACGTCCGGGTCGCCCCGCTTGTTAAGCCAGAAGTAGTTGTCCACCCGGGTCTGTCCGCTGGCCTCCAGCTTGTGCGGGACTATGGCGGCCACAGGCGGCTTTTCAGTTTTCATGGAGGCGCATGCTCCGAACAGTATGAGCGGCAGCAGCGCCGCGGGCAAGGCAACGCGTTTCATTGGGTATTCCTCCGGCGTGATTCGGAATCTGGGGCATTCCAACCATGTTAGCAAGAATATGCCGGAGAGGAAAATGCCCCGGGCAAATAAAAAACGCCGTCCCGGGGGACGGCGGAGGGTCCTTGCGGCGGAAAATCTATTCGGCCGTCGGGAAAACGGCCTTCACCATGGTGCCTTTCCCTTTTTCGCTGGTTATTTCCAGGCTTCCGCCGTGCGCCTCGAAAGTGCGTTTCGCCACCGCGAAGCCAAGGCCGGTTCCCTGCTGCTCGTAAAAGGCCCTGTCGAACTGTATGTACGCGCCGAGGGACGCCAACTGTTCTCTGGTCATCCCGCGCCCGGAGTCCTGCACCTCCAGCTGGTACATGCCGTTCCGCTGCCGTCCGCTTATCCGGACCTTCTGCCCGGAGGCCGAGTATACGAAAGCGTTCCCCGCCAGCTCGAACACGGCCTGGTAGAGTCGGCGGCAGTCTATTTTAGCCCGCGCATTGCTGCAGTCCGTCTCAAGGTCGGCGCCCCGGCCGGCTTCCCTTGCCGCGTCGCGGGCGGCTTTCTCTATTTCGGGCTGCACGTCAAGGCAGAGGGCTTCCCGCATGGCCGTCATCTTGAACGGGTCGGACGCGGCCAGCTCCAGTTCCGAGTACGCTATGAATTTGTTTACCAGCCTTAGTATGCGCTGGCCGCTTTCGTGTATGGAGCCCGCCATTTCCTGCACTTCGGCGGGGCGGAGGTGCGACGCGTTTTCATGCAGCAGTTCTGAGAAGCCGAGTATCCCGTTAAGGGGCGTAAGCAGCTCGTGCGGTATCGACTTGGACATGGACTGCCGCAGTTCGTCCAGCTTCTGCTCCGCCCGCTTCCTTTCGTTGTTCTTGTCCCGCAGACGCGCTTCTATGGAGGAGAGGAGTTCCTCCTCCTGGAATGGCTTGGTGAGGTAATCCTCCGCGCCGAGGTTCATGCCCTTGCGGACAATGGCTTTTTCCGTCAGGGCGGAAAGAAAGATTACCGGTATGTCCGAAGAAAACTCGCTGTTCCGCACGGCGCCCATGAATTCCCAGCCGTCCATGCCGGGCATGGAAATGTCGCATATGATGATGTCCGGCTTGTTTTTGGAAAGGAGTTCCAGCGCCTGCCGGCCCGACGCCGCGCATACCGCCTCGTAGCCGGCCAGCTCCACAATCTCCGCCACGGTGCGGCGGATGTCCGCCTCGTCGTCCACGATGAGGATAAGTGTCTTGCAGGAAGCGGGACGCTGGTTTT
>CAYPTM010000426.1:0-2235 GCA_964413345.1 uncultured Elusimicrobiales bacterium | reverse complement strand
GAACTGGCCCAGGAACACCTCCATCACAAGCGGACGCTGGGTGTTGGGAGTCACTTCCTCCTGCTTCACTCCCCCGGAACGGAATATGGCCAGGAGCTGGGATTCGCAGGTCTTGCTCTGGCACGCCCCCATGCAGACGCGGGTGGCGGCCTTGAGGGCGTTTATGTCCCGCGCGCCTTCCCGTATGGCCTTGCGTATGGTGCCGAGGGTCACGCGCTCGCAGCGGCAGATTATTATATCGTCGGACGCGCCGCCGGCAGGCGTATCAGCGTGAGTGGCTGGTTTTTCCCACTCCCGCAGTTTTATGCCGGCCACGCGCGGGGCGACGGCCCTGTCCGCCTTCACCGAGACAAGGAGCGTTTTACTGGTCGGAGATTCCCGCACGTCAACCACCTCGGCGTTGGAAAGGTCGCGTCCGGCTGCGTCCGTAAGGCGCACGAACTCGCCCGTCTTAACCATGTCTCGTCCCATCTCGAAAGCGAGGGTTATGGTGGGGAAATTGGAATCCTTGCGGTAATCCAGCAACGTGACGGCAAGCCCCGGACAGATGGCCACGCAGCGCCCGCAGCCTATGCAGTCCCCGTCGAAATAAGGCAGGCTCGTTATGGCTGTGCCGCGCATCTTTATGCCCTTCTTGGGACAGACGGAAACGCAGGGGTTGCAGGGTATTTCCTGGGAACAGTGGAAGACCGGGATCAGCGCCGCGTCCTCCCGCACCGGGCCCGGTTCCACAACCGCGCCGGGACGGCTCTTGAGGACTTCGAGCTTCTCGCGCCACTCGCGGGGAGGCTCCTCCTGCGACATGCCGAGCGACTTGGCTATCTTCGCCCCGGCAATCTTCCCGCTGAACATGGCTGCCGAGGCTTCGGCAATCTCCTCCGCGTCGCCGGCGGCGAAAACGTTCATGCCGAAATCACGGGCCTGCGCGTAAAGCTCCGAACAGGGATTGAGGCCGACCGCGACGAGAACGGTGTCCACACGGAAAGTCTTTTCCGTGCCCGGAACGGGCTTGAACTGCCTGTCGCATTCCGCGATGGTGACTGATTCCACCCTGCCCTTGCCGTCAGCGTGCAGCACGGTATGGGACTTGAAAAGGGGAACGCCCAGCCTTACCAGCTTGTCCGCGTGCACCTTGTATCCCCCGACTTCCGGGAGAGCCTCGGCAAGGCCCGCCACCTCTATACCCGCCTGAAGCGCGTGGTATCCGGCGATGAGGCCGACATTACCGCCGCCAACGATGAACAGCCGTTTGGACGGGGCCACTAGGTCGCGGTTCACCAAAGTCTGGAAAGCTCCGGCCCCGTAAACCCCGGGCAGTGTGTTGCCGGGGAAAGCGAGTGTTTTTTCCCGCGCACCGGCCGATACAAGCAGCGCGCGCGGCTTAATGAGATAATATTTCCCATCCTTAACCACACCGGCTTTCCTGTCCGAAAACACGGCCACCGCCATGCTGTTGAGCCAGACCTTTACGGAAGGATATTCCGCCAGTTCGGCCTCCAGCCTTGAGGCTATGTCTATGCCTCTGGTGCCGGCATGGCAGTCTTCCACGGAACCGAAAAATTTATGCGTCTGAAGGACCAGCTTGCCGCCAAGACGGTGTTTGTCATCCACCAGGATAACAGCGGCGTTAAGCCGTCCCAGTTCAATTGCCGCCGCCAGACCGGCCGGGCCGCCGCCCACTATGAGGACATCCGGCTCCAGGGTGGGCGTCTCCCCCAGCTCCATGCCGCCGGCCGGAGCGGAGGCCTCGGGCAGTCCATCAAGAGTGCGGACTTCCATGCCCTCCTTTACCGGCGTTATGCAGGATTTGACCGCAAGGCCATCCGCTATAACGGTACACTGGGCGCACTGGCCGTTGGCGCAATAGATGCCCTGAGGGCTGCCATCCCTGTGATGGTGAGAGAAAACGTGTATGCCGTTGGCTATCAGCGCGGAGGAAATCATCTCCCCGGCGGAAGCCTCCAGCTTTTTGCCGTCGAATGAAAAGGAAATGGTCTTCCTTTCCGGCACCGGCAGTATCATGTGTTTTTTGATGCGGTTCATCAGGTTACCCCTCACTGGGAATGCGCGAAAAGGCACGACAGCCCTAACCTGACAATACCCTCACCCTCGGCAGGACGCCGCCCTCAAGCTGACTATACCACAAAGAGAACCCCTCTCCAATGACCGGGGAAAGGTTTAAGAGCCTGTTTGGAATCTCTCTTTCGTAGCGAAAACGGGGATTTTGGACTGGGC
>CAYPTM010000425.1:1575-2238 GCA_964413345.1 uncultured Elusimicrobiales bacterium | reverse complement strand
TTGCCGACAAGCAGGTTGTTGATGGCCTGGACTTTCACATTGCCGGGTTTGATCCTGAGGAAAACTCCGTTGTTGGGCCGATTGTCTACCAGTGTGTTGTTGATGAGGTAGAGCTCGTTGTCCGGCCATTTGTACCCTTCCGCCGCATAGGAGATGATGTGTGGGTTTTCCGTCTGCGACCCTTGCTGGATCACGTTTCCAACGACATAGGCTATTCCGCCGCTCGGGAACTCAAGCTCATAGCTGGCCCGGCCGCCAATTTCGTCAGTCAACCGGTTGTAAAAAATATGGTTTTCTGCTGCGCGGCTCTTGAGCAAGTGCCCGACGCGAGCATGGTGAAAGTAGCTTCCCGTCACTGAAAGGCGTTTGATGGAACCCACATACAGATTGTGGGTTCTCCCATCGCCGGAACCGTTGTTGCCGAATTCGCAGTTCTCGATCTCCAAGATCGAGTCCTTGTCGCCGCCCGTCAGAATACCGTTTTCATTGTTGATAAACGTGCTGTTGCGGACGACAAGGTGACCGCGATCAAACCGGATGCCGGCACCGTTTCGATCAGGCACTTTGGCATCAAGAAAATCAAAGCCGTCAACTTCAATTCTGCCGCCACGAACGACCCATATTCCTTTACCTTCAGCCGCCGCGCCTGAAGCGATTAACTTT
>CAYPTM010000425.1:0-1565 GCA_964413345.1 uncultured Elusimicrobiales bacterium | reverse complement strand
CGGCCACATCTGCGCGGTATTCACCTGCATCGACCTCAATCGTGCCTGCCTCCTTCAGAAGCGCGGAAGCGGCAACCAGGGTCTTGACCTCGCGGCTTGGCCCAACCCGTATGATCTTTCCTTTATCAACGAGGGGGGCTTCTGAAGCGTTCCCCGAAGCTGCAATCAGCGATAGAAGGACAACGATCCACGCAGTGCAATGCCTATAGATTTGTTCTCTTTCCATCTTTGACTTTCATTCGATATTTCTGTTGCCAGTTAGCACTGATCGACACTGCCAGACGAGGTTTGCCGATTCCAATTTCGAACATTCTTTTACCGCCTTTAGCAACACTTGTGCGTTATGGATGTACAGATTTTTTGTGGCTCATTCTTTTTGCACAGCGCCACAAAGCTTCCTTTGCGAACATGAAAAAGCCGATAATTGTCCTTGGGTTGTAGGCAACGATACCGAAGCGCTCTCGCCTTGAACTCATCCAGATACGTTTGTGTGCGTCGTCGCCTTGCAGAAAGTCCACCTCTGTCACATGATCGTGATCTATGACATGTCGCAGAAGGTAGCCAGTTAACACTGTGCCCGGCGAATACGCCGCATAGTCTTCGTGGTAAGCCAGTTTGAAAATACTGGCTTTGCTACCGCAGACGATCCAGAGTTGGGCGGCCACCGCTTTGCCGTTCAGGCGCGCAATCCCAAGCCGCAACAATCCTATCGCCGCCAGGTGGCGGATCAATGACGGTATGAACTCCGGATAAGGTTCCGGCGCTTTCCAACTGGCGGAATACACTTCCTGGAATGCGGCTATCGCCTGCTCAACTCCTTCCTGGCGGGCCGTTACCTCCAGGGTGCCGCCAGATGCGGCGAATTCTTTGTTTCTTCTTTTGATCGTACTGCGCAGGTTGGCACTTCTTCGCCTCAAATAGCCTTCCCAATTGTCTTTGACATCGAGGAACCAATTGCCGAAACAGCTGAAACTGAATGGGATCCAGCCGATTGCGCGGAGTTCGTTAAGGAGATGGGCGTAGGCCGGAGACGCGGAATCCATCGGAGCAAAACGCATGACGTGCGCTCTTCCGAACTCCTCAGTGGCTTTGGAAAGCAAGTGACGCAGAATAAATCCGTCGCTTCCCGTCGTCCGCAGCGGTGAGTACAGCGAGGTATAGAAGTTGCTCAGCGCCTCGATATTGTTGACCATTCCGTGCTTGGCCAACCGGACTGGCAGAACGATGGTTTCCCGGTTGCTGTCAGTAGCGTGGTAATAGCGAATACCGGGATCGTCAGGGAATACCGTTTTTTGAAGCAGCTCGAACCAGCCGAGCGAGATTTCGATATCGTTACCTGGCGCAAATTGCTCGAATGACACTCCTGCTGAATTGAGGGATTCGATGTCCGGACAAGAGCCGATACTTATTTCTTCAGGAACGGGGTTTCTTTCTTTCGTAGCGTGAAGAGAGTTTTTGATTGCCTTCAGAACGTCGAAACCGTTGGCAAAACAATCGCTCCGGAAGATCTGGATATTCTGAATATTGCAACCGAAAGTTGCCCATTCCTTCTGGTCACGCGTGGC
>CAYPTM010000424.1:0-2241 GCA_964413345.1 uncultured Elusimicrobiales bacterium | reverse complement strand
TCCAGCTATCTTTCCTATTACGACGTCGCGAGCAAAACCGCCTCCTCCCTCAACTATCTGCCGGACGAAGTCATAGCCTTCGACAAAACCGGAGGCAGGATATTCGGCGCGGGTAAGAACGGCGTGCTGCATGTTTACAGCATCCCTCCCACCAAAAGTCCACAGGACATGAAGGAGCTGTCGCTGGACCCCGCCTACCGGAAAACTGTTTTTGCTATATGGAGTCATTTCCAAGCCGGGGAATATGCCCCGGGAACCAGCTACCTGATGGGCGCGGCCGTACGCCCGGACGGGAAGCTCCTTTTGGGCCTAAACCATACTGGTTTCATCTATCTCAAAACCGCCGAGTGCAGGCTGGATATGCTCGACATACCCATGCTGATGCAGCTGGACTACATAAAGACAAATAAAATCACCTCCTATTCGGCCTACGCGGTGCTGATTGTCGGCCTCATATGGCTGATAATAGCGGAGTTCGGCTCCGAAATACTCTCCCGCATAAGAAGCCGCAAGGCCAGCGCGGGAGGAACGGTCCGCGCCGACGGCACGGGAGCGGCGCCCCTTCCCGGCACCACACCCGGCATTATCATATTCGGACTGGACGGCAGAATACCCAATTCGGCCGAAGGCATGGCCGCTATCACGTTATACGCCATGCATTCCGGCAATGCCCACCTGATGATGGGCGGCATACCTAAAATCTGCGCCAAACTACCCGCTGAGCCGGACACGGAGGCAGAAGTGGTTGCAGCCTATCAGAAGATAGCCAGGGAAAGCGGTTGGAAAGTCATAACCCCGGAGTGCAAGACCATTCGCGGCGGAGGCGGCTCGAAGATTATCGCCTACCCTCGGACCGAACAGCTTTAGCCGACACCCCGGCCGGAAAACCTGGCCGGGAAATTTTAAGGAAATGTGGTTTTGACAAAACACGGAGACTGGATATGAACAAACTCTTATCGGCCATATCGCTTTCACTGCTCTGCCCGGCGGCATATGCCGCGCAGGCGGACGGAGTGGCACTGGACCAGCTCTCAAAAACCGCCGGGGCCAAGGCAAGGGCGGAAGTGCCGGCCCCCGTGGCGCGTGATGCTGAATCGCTCTGCCACCACGGGCAGGTTCCCCCCTGTCCCGGCGCGGCGGTAGAATCGGAGCAGGCTTACGCGGAATGGCAGGCAGCGGAAAAGCTGTACGCCGATTCGGTCTATCAGCCCAGGCCGCAGGCCCGCATAGACGCGGGCCCCAGCTACGACGTGATGTTCCAGGGCTTTCACTGGTTCGCGGACAACTACTGGCTGCACAGCCAAAACGGCTGGTGGGGAGTTCTGGAGTCGAAGGCGGGAATTCTGGCCTCCACCGGCTTTACGATGGTGTGGTTTCCACCCGCGGCGGTGGGCAGCTACTATCCTACGGAGTGGTACAATCTCCACTCGCAGTGGGGCGACAAGAAACACCTCCTCGCCGCCATTGGCGCCATGCACCGGAACAATATCAAGGTCATCGCTGACGTAGTCCTCAATCACCGCAACGGGCGGGACAACTGGGCTGACTTTTACAACCCCAACTGGCCTTCCAACGTAGTGCTGCAGGACGACGAATGGCCCGGAGATTACACCAAGCCCTATAACGGCAAAAGTTCCAATTACGACGAGGCAATGAAGGACGACGGCTGCCGGGACATAGACCAGACCAACCCGCTCGTCCAGAAGGACATACGCGTGTTCTTGCGCTGGCTGCGCCACACCATAGGCTACGACGGCTGGAGATATGATTTCGTCAACGGCTACGCCCCGTACCATGTGGGCGACTATAACGCGGCCTCAGGCCCGGCGTTCAGCCTGGGCGAGTACTGGCAGAGGGACCGCAAGGTTATAATGAACTGGATAGACGGGACCGACAGGTCCGCCGGCAAGACCGCCGCATCGTCCGCGTTCGATTATCCCACCTACTTCAATCTGGTAAACGCCACTGAAAACGGAGACTACTCCGTCCTCAACGACGGCGGCAAGCCTTCCGGCATAATAGGCTGGTGGCCGAACAAAGGCCTGACATTCGTCGAGAACCACGACACCTCACCCCGCGACGCCGGGTTCATAGCCGGAGCCTCACAGGCCTACAAGGACCAGAGGATGCAGATGTACGCGTACATACTCACCCATCCCGGACTGCCGTGCGTGTTCTGGCCTCATTTCTTCGACTGGGGACAGGATTACCAGTCCCGCATAGCCAAACTTGTACAGATAC
>CAYPTM010000423.1:0-2264 GCA_964413345.1 uncultured Elusimicrobiales bacterium | reverse complement strand
AAACATCCCTCCGTCGTCAAATATATCCGTTTTGCATTTCGCGCCCGCAATCACTTCCATCGCGGTTTTGGCTCGAATACGGGGGGAGGCGGCCTTGTTGCAGCCGAGCCGCCTGGACAGTTTTTCGCCCATCAGCGCGGCACTGCATAACCTGCCGGATAAAGTACTGCTCGGTCTCTGGTCTTCCAAAAGGTCATAATACGGTCAACGGGGCTCGCGGCTTTTGTGGCGCAGAGAAAACTTCGCTGAACATGTCCGCGCTGCGGCGGCGTCATTTGCGTCCACAGAAAGGAGTGCCTCCACTGCGGTCACCCAAGGATTCCCGTGGAGGGCTAATGGTTTTAAACAGGCTCTTGGCAAAAGCAAAACACCCCGCTTAAAGGCGGGGTGTTTTTTGTTCCATCGCAAATGAATGCGCGGGGTGCTATCAGGGAAGCAAAGTCCCGTATTGCTGTATTTTGGCCTTCATCCTGGGGGTCAGTTCCTTTACCAGTTCCGCGTTGTTCGCGCCGGTATGAATGTTGTTGAACAGCTCATTTGCGGCAATGGCATAGGTGCGCCCGGTTTCCGCCAGGGAACCGTCCGTGATTGGATCCACGTCGGTCACGTAGATGGAAATATTGTTATCGCTGTTCCGGTAGATCTTGAAAGTGCGGAATTCCTGGGGGAATTCCCGCAATGACCGGGTTTCAACTTCCCAGAAACCAAGTTCGGGGTGTGCGGGGTCAGGCGAAGGCATCCGCGTAATGTCATCCACATGCCGGTGTCCGGCCACGAACAGGATGAGATTGGGATAGGTCTTCAGCTTGGCTATAAGGTCCGCCTCTTTTATCTGGGCGATGGTGCTCCAGCCGTCAAGGGCGCCGGCCGGCCTGACGCCGATGGGAACATGGGCTGCGATGATCATGAGTTTGTCTTCGGCCTGTCCCTTCTCCAGTTCGTTCACAAGCCAGGTATAACGCTCGTTGTCAAGGGAGCCGTGGCCCCAGTCTGGCCCCACGCTGCCATCCGATGGGTCTGTCTCGCTCTGCGTGTTGTCCAGCACTATGACTTTTATGGGCACATTGGGGTTCGGCATGAATGTATAGTTGGCGAACCCGCTTGTTTCATTGTTGCGGCTGAAGCCATGTCCTTTCGGATAGGTGGAGGTATTGAAGAACTCCCCAATCCACTCATTGCGCGTCATTTCGCGGCGGTTTTCATCGGCTATGACGGTGGGCGGGGTGGTGAAACTGGTGACGGGGCCTGCGCCCGTCGGCGTGCCGTACTGCGTGTTTCCGTCGATCGCGCCCATATAGTAGCCGCTGCTGGCGGTGCCGAGCGCGTTGGTGAATATGTTGCCGATATTTAACATCGTGTTGCCGATGGCGGCCTTGCGGGTTTTATCGGTCATCGGGAATGAGCCCACCCAGAAATGGTCGTGGTTGCCAAGCGTGGAATACCAGGGGATGGACGTATCCAGGCCGACAGCCTTGTAGGGTTTCTGATAATCCCATCTGTCGGCACCAGCATGCCCGCCTGAGCTGGGAACGATGGCCTTGCCGTCCAGCACGTCTATGAACCAGCGCAGTTCGTTGTACTGGCCGCTGTTTGCCGCGTCACCGAGGGAGAGTCCGAAGTCGATCGGGTCGTCCTTGTGCATGGCGTTGACAGTCCTGGCGACGGCGTCCAGCACGTGCGTCGTATACAACATGGCCGGGGAATATGCGGAAATGATTCCGCTTCTGGTAAGGCCGAAGAACAAGGCCTCGGCGGGGGATTCCTTGTCGGTTATATGGATGTCCGTTATGGTAAAGAAGTTCAGAAGGCTCGCCGTGTTCGTGCTTGGTGTGGGGGTGGACAAAAGTCCCATCCTTGTATAAGGAGAGCCAGCCTGGTATGTCCACAGGCCGTAGCCGTTTGCCGCGAAAGCGGGGATATCATAAGGGGCGGTGGGAATCAGTGGATTATAGCCGGCTGTCGGGGTTATAAGCCGCTGGACCGTCGTATAGACCTTGGCGACGCTGGCTGTTTCAGGGCTGAGAACGGATTCCCCCGCGCCATTGAGGGCGGACACGCGGTAGTAGTATGTTTGCCCGTAGGTCAATCCGGCATGCGTGTAGGGGCTGGTCGCGCTGAGCTGGTTTGAGGCGGTTGTGACTCCCGGCTTCGCGCTCCAGTAGATATTATAGGAGGTCGCTCCCGAAACGGGGTTCCAGCTTACTGTTGTCTGTCCGCCAACAAGAGTGCCTATCGGGCCGTAGCCGGAAACCGCTACATTCTGC
>CAYPTM010000422.1:0-2274 GCA_964413345.1 uncultured Elusimicrobiales bacterium | reverse complement strand
AAGGAAGGCCAGTAAATATCGCCGCAAAGGGGAGCCATATGGCCAGTGCCGCTAATGGTGGGGGAAACGGAAACCGCAAGGCTGACTGCGCCGCGGTCATAGTCGCCGCGGGCGAGGGCCAGCGCATGGGCCGCCCGAAGCAGATGCTGCCGGTGGGCGGGGTTCCCATGCTGGAACGCTCTATAGCCGAGTTTTCCCGGCTGCCGGAAATCAGCCGGATAGTGGTCGTGACCACCGGGGAACTTATAGAGCGTTACGGCGAAGCGTGGTCAAAAAAGAACATAGTGCCCGTGCGCGGCGGGGCCACCCGCCTGGAGTCCGTCCGGGCGGGAGTCAGGCAGGCGGCCGGCGCGGCCGTAGTGGCCGTGCACGATGCGGCGCGGCCTCTCATAAAGGGAGAGCAGATTTCCGCAGCCATAGCCGAGGCCCGCAAAAGCGGGGCCAGCGTGCTGGCGGTGCCTGTGAAGGATACGATTAAAACCGTCGCGTCCGACGGCAGAACCGTGGCCGGAACGCTGGACAGGAAAACGCTCTGGGCCGCCCAGACGCCCCAGTGCTACCGTCTTGAAGTGATTGAAAGCGCGCTCGCCGCTTTCCCGGAGGAGAAGGACGCCACCGACGAAAGCCAGCTTGTGGAGCGCAACGGCGGCAGGGTGACTCTGGTGGAGGGCTCGGATTCTAACATCAAGGTGACCACCCCGGCCGACCTGGCCGCGGCCGACGCCCTGCTGGGCTCCTCGTCAGGCGACGGGAAGATGCGCGTGGGCCTTGGGTACGACATTCACCGCATGGTGCCGGGCAGGCCGCTCATAATGGGCGGCATAAAGATACCCCACACGAAGGGCCTGCTGGGCCATTCGGACGGGGACGTGGTGCTCCACGCCGCCTGCGACGCGGCGCTCGGGGCCATAGCTGCGGGCGAGATAGGCGTTTACTTTCCCCCGACCGATTTGACCATAATGGGCATTTCCAGCATAGCGATAGTGGAAAAGACGCTGGACGTTCTTTCCTCGCGCGGCGCGGCTGTTGCGCAGCTGGACATAACGGTTATCGCCGAGGAGCCAAAGCTCTCCGGCCACTATCCGGCGCTGCGGAAGTCCGTGGCGGACCTCTTCAGGCTCCCGATAGAGAGCGTCAGCATCAAGGCCAAAAGCTACGAGGGCCTCGGCGAAATAGGCCGGGGCGAGGCAATGGCCTGCCACGCGCTGGCGGTAGTAAGGCTCAAGTGAAGCGGATATCATGAAACTCTACAACACGCTCTCGCGTTCCAAAGAGGAATTCCGGCCCGCGGACGGCAAGACCGCCCTTATCTACACCTGCGGACCCACCGTATACGACTTCGCGCACGTCGGAAACCTGCGCGCCTATGTCAGCCAGGACCTGCTGGTCCGCGCTTTGAAGCTGGCCGGTTTCTCCGTCCGGCGGGCCATGAACATAACTGACGTGGGGCATCTGACCTCCAACGCGGACGAGGGCGACGACCGCATGGAAATAGGCGCGGCGCGCGAAGGCAAGAGCGCGTGGGATATCGCCGCTTTCTACACAAAGGTTTTTCTTGAGGACTTCGCCTCCCTTAACTGCGCCACGCCTGACGTGGTCTGCAAGGCCACCGAACATATACCGGAGATGATTGCCCTTGTCCGCAGGCTTGAGGAGAAGGGCTACACCTACAGGACGGCGGACGGAATATATTTCGACACCGCGAAATTTGAAGGCTACCACAAGCTGGCCGGCAAGAGCCACATAGACGGCCTCAAGTCTGGCGCGCGCGTGGAATTCAGCGACGAGAAGCGCAACCCCAGCGATTTCGCCCTGTGGAAATTCTCTCCCTCCGACAAAAAACGTCAGATGGAATGGCCTTCCCCCTGGGGCGTGGGTTTCCCCGGCTGGCATATAGAATGCTCCGCCATGGGGATGAAGTATCTCGGCGAAACCATGGACATACACTGCGGCGGCGTGGACCATGTGGCAGTGCATCACACCAACGAAATAGCCCAGTCCGAAGCGGCCACCGGCAAGCCTTTCTCCCGTTTCTGGGTGCATAACGAATTTCTGCTCATGGGCTCGGCGAAGATGGCCAAGTCGGCCGGCGGCTTCGTGACCGTAAAAACGCTGCGCGACAAGGGTTACAATCCGCTGGCTTACCGCTACTTGCTGCTTGGCGCGCATTACCGCACCCAGCTTGAGTTCTCGTGGGACTCCATGGATTTCGCGCAGAAGAGCCTTTCCACGATGAAGGCCAACATGGCCGGCCTGGTTGAAGCCTGCGGCGGG
>CAYPTM010000421.1:0-2278 GCA_964413345.1 uncultured Elusimicrobiales bacterium | reverse complement strand
CCTGACAACCCCCGGCGAAAAACTGGATGTGGCCGGGAATATCCAACTTACGAAAAATTCGGCCAGCATAGTTTACAATGGCACCGGCCCTCATTCCATTTATGTGCCTGCCGGAGCTGACCTGGCTATCGCCACCACCACCGGCAAGGTCGGCATAGGCACTGCCACACCCGCCAAAAAACTGGATGTCACGGGTGACATACAGATAAGCACCAATAATGCCAGCTTTATTTTCAGCGGAACCGGTACTCATCAGATAACTACCGCCGCGAACAATAACGACCTCCTGATAATGACCGGAACAGGGAACATCGGTATAGGCAAAACCGGGCCCACCGCCAAGCTGGATGTGGCCGGGACGCTCACAACCACCGGTGTCCTTACCGTTCCTTCCGCTGTCGTCAGCGGAAGCGGCATATCCCTGAGCCAGGCAGCGTCGTCCGTCGCCTTCACCGGCGGGGCGGGTTCCATCTCCACGACCAGCAACGGCAATCTTTCCCTGCTGGCCAATGGAAGCGGAACCATTCAGATTCAGGCTAATTCCTCGGCTGCGGGCGAACTTAAGGTAAGCTACACCGCCACGTCGCCGGCCGGCTATTACGCCGTTTACGCTCCATAACTGTGCGCGAATGAAACTCTCTTTGCCTCTTGCGGTGTTTTTGACGGCTATCGCGGGGAATGTCTCTGCCTCCCCTGTTCCTGTCGAATTGTACGTCATGAGCCAGTGCCCGTATGGGGTTTTGGCCGAGAATGCCCTGTTCCCCGCCCTGGAATCCCTGAAGGGGGAAGCGGAGCTCAAGTTTTTCTTTATCGCCGGAGAATCTACCGCCCCGGTTAAAGGTGCGCCCCGCTTCGATTCACTGCACGGGCCGCGCGAGGTGGAGGAAGACATTCGCCAGCTTTGCATTCAGTCTAAATACCCGGCCAAGTTTTTCCGTTACGTTATGGAGCGCAACGCAGCTATGCGGAAAAACGGCGCATGGGAACAGGCGGCCGCTGCCGCGGAACTCCCTGTCGCTGCCATCAGTGCCTGCACCGGGGGGGAGGAAGGGGCCGAGCTTTTGTCCGCCAACATAAAGGCACAGCGTCAGCCCAGGCCGGATGCCTCGCCGACAATGTACATCAGCGGCAAACAGTACGCTGGCGCCCGTTCGCAAAGAGCTTTCACCCTGGCCATATGCGATGCAATAGCGGGCAAGAAGCCGAAAGCCTGCAAGGACGCGCTTTCCCTGCCTCCAGACCCGCCCGATGCCGCCGGCTCCTGCGACAACGCTCCGTCCGGACAGGTCCCGTCTGTTGCCTTCGATTATTTCGCCGTGGCGGAAAGTTCCTCCGGCCTTTGCTCACCTTCGCTGCTGGAGGGGTTGAGGACACTCCATCCCAATGCCAGGTTCTCGTTTTTGAAGGCTGATTCTCCCGAAGGGAAAAAGCTGATAGCTCTTTCCGGCAGAACAACGCTGCCCGTATATGCCGCGTCGGCGGATATAGAAAAGGACACTTCTCTTTCGCAGCTGCTGCCGCGCTTTTATGACAGGAAGGGCGGGTTCTATTTTCTTCACGCGGGTCCGGACACTTTTGTGCCGTGTTATGATACTTCCCGCAAACGGCAAAAAGGCCAGCTTGACCTTTTTGTGGAGCCTTTGTCTCCTGCGGCGGCATCAGCGGAGAGTCTTCTGTTCGAGACACTGGCTTCGTCCTCGCGGGACGACATCAGCTTCAGCCTGCGCTTCATATTGCAGGAAGGCGCCGCTCCGGTTGAGTCGGCAAAGGCGGACGGCGTCCGCAAGGCCTCTCTCAAGGAGTTTGCGGCGCCCGCGTCGAAGGGAGGCCTTGTGTCTAACGGCGGAGCCGATGAAATTATGGAAGCCAGATGGCAGGCCTGCCTTTTCCAGCATGCCCCCGTGGCGGATTTTTTCAGGTATCTTGAGTGCCGCAACCAGAATCAGGCAGACTTGTCCAGGCGTGCCGCCTGCATCCGTCCCACCAGGGCCCTTGAGGACTGCGCTCTAGGCCCCGAGGGAGAAAAACTGCTGCGCTCTTCCATCGCTTTGACGTCCGGGTTCGGAATTCCTGCCGGCAGCGGGGCCGTCCTCATGTGGGAAAACACTTATGGTCCTTTGCCGGTAACTTCGGACAGGCTGAACTCGATTCTTGAAGCCAGATAGGAGCACGAGCTTTATGAAAAAAATTTTTTGCATGGCGCTGTTTTTGTCGCTGGCGGCTTTTCAGAGGGCGGGGGCTTATACCGCGCCGGATCCCATGACAGCCGGAACCTTCA
>CAYPTM010000420.1:0-2278 GCA_964413345.1 uncultured Elusimicrobiales bacterium | reverse complement strand
GGTAAAGGGATAGCGCCATGAAAATAATCCGACTCATAGCCGCGGCGATGCTCGCCCTGCCCCTCTGCGCCTGCCGTCCCGAACGGCAGGACAGGGCGACGGTGGAATTCTGGACCATACAGCTGAAACCCGTCTTCACGACCTACATAGAGGGCATGATAGCCGAATACGAAAAGGGACACCCCGGCGTCCATGTGCAGTGGGTGGACGTGCCCTTCAACGGCGTCAGGGAAAAGCTGATGACCGCGTACCTGGCGGGAAAGGCCCCGGACGTGGTCAACCTTAACGTGGACATGGCGATGTCCATGGCGACGCTCGGCGCGCTGGTGGACATGGAGACCGCGCTTGCCCCGGAGGTGAAGGCCGACTATCTGGAATCGGCCTGGGGTTCGGCCCGCATAGGCAAATCGGTATACGCGCTGCCCTGGTACCTGGCGACCAATGTCACCATATACAACAAGGAACTCATAGAGAAAGCCGGACTTCCGCAGGGCCGCCCGCCCGCGACTTTCGCCGAGCTGGAAACAGCCGCCAAGGCCGTGAAGGAAAAGACAGGCAAGTTCCTTCTTTCTCCCAAAATCGGGACGGACACGGACATACTCAAATACTTCGTGATGGACGGGGCGGAAGTGTTCGACGGGAAGAAGGTGAACATAACCGGGATGCTGTCCTCGGAGAACATGGAGATGTGGAAGCGCCTGTTCAAGGGCGGCTACATCCCGCGCGCCGCCGCCATAGAGGACCACCGCGTGGCCCTCAACATGTTCATAAAGGAAGAAACTGCCATCTTTTTTTCCGGCCCGCAATTCCTTAAAATAGTCAGGGAGAACAACCCCGCGCTATACGGCAAGGTGGATGTGACGCTGCCGCTTTACGGCAGGGCCGGGGTGGTGGACATTGATGTGATGAACATCGCGGTGACCTCGGCGTCGAAAAACCGGAAGGAAGCGGTGGACTTCGCGGCGTTCGTGACCAACGGGCCCAACCAGCTGGCGTTCTCCAGGCTGGTTGCCATACTGCCCTCGGTCAAAAGCGCGCTGTCCGACCCGTTCTTCTCCGACCCCGGGGAAAAGGACATAGAGCAGAAGGCGCGCCACATAGCGGCGCAGTCGCTCATAAAAAGCCGCGTGCTGCTGCCGGGGCTCACAAACATCACGCAGATACAGACCATCATGCAGAACGCGGAGCAGCAGATATTCATGGACAAGACGCAAACGGCCGCAGCAATGGCCGACGCCCAAAAAAGGATAAACGAGCTGATAGCAAAATGAAAATACTGCTGATACCTCTCGACGGACGTTCCTGCAACACCACACTGCCGGCCGGGCTTGCCCGCGTGGCCGGGTGCGCCGTTTCCATGCCTCCGGCTTCCATGCTGGGCCGCTATATGGAACCGGCAGACACTGACGCCATATGCGGCTTCATCAACACCCACGCCGCGGACGCGGACGCCATAATCCTTTCCGCCGACATGTGCGTTCACGGCGGCATAGAAATGTCCCGCGGAGCCAGGCCCGGCATGGAGGAAGCCCGCCGCCGCCTTGACCGCCTTGAAGAGATTGTGCGCGCGCACGGCCCGAAAATAACACTGTTTTCGATGATAACGCGCGGCACCATCACCGCGACTAAGGAAAGTGAGCTCCAGCTTTGGGAGTACACCGGCCTTTTGAACACCCTGCGGGGCAAGAGAAGGACGGCAAGCGAGGAACTGCGTTACAAGGAACTGCTGGCGGCCATACCGCCCCAGGTGCTGGCTGACTACGATTTCGCCCGCAAGCGCAACCACGAAATAAACATGCGCATAGCCGGCTGGGCGGCGCAGGGCCTGCCCGCGCGCACGCTGTTCCTGCAGGACGACGCGGGTGAGTTCGGCCCGCACATAGCCGAGCAGAAGGCCCTTGAAGAGGCCGCCGGCGGCAGGGCGGATTTCATGCCCGGAGCGGACGAAGCCTGCTCCATGCTGACCGCCGGAGCGGTTGTAAGGCACCTTTCACTCAAACCCTCCATCAACATCATCACGGCGGACAGGGAGGCGATGAACCATTTCGCGCTGTACGAGCGGAACCCGTTCGCGGAATCCCTCGCCTCGCACATGGTCCCCCTTTCCCTTCAGGAAAACCCGGACGCGACTGTGGAGTTTTTCGTAAACCCGCCGCACAATCCAAGCACCGACCTCTTCCTCCGCCCGCACCCCGGCACCATGAGGGAGTACGAGGCTTTCGCGGAACGGCTGTCTGACTCGGCACAGGCCGGGGACAGCGTGGTCCTGGCCGACTGC
>CAYPTM010000419.1:0-2300 GCA_964413345.1 uncultured Elusimicrobiales bacterium | reverse complement strand
ATGATATAAGCGGTCCTCAGCCCGGTCAGGCCATCTATGTCCGCTTTAAGGGCGGTGGAGGCCTGCGTGCGATTTATGTATATCAGAACGCAATCCGCCCCGCGCGCCACAAGGGCCTTCGCTATAGGGAACAGCGGCGTTATCCCTATGCCGCCCGCCACAAGCAGGCATTTTTGCCCTTGCAGGAGTTCGTCAGTAAAACCGCCGTGGGGCCCTTCCACGATTATGGGCGTTCCGGAAGGAAGTCCGCCCAGCCGCGCCGTATAATCCCCGGAGTTCTTGACCGTGAAGCGGAGCGACGTTCCGCTGAACGGGCCGGAAAAAGAGAATGGGTGCGATTCCCAACGGAAGCCCGGCGCGAGGAAACGCAGAAAAGCGAACTGTCCAGCGCGGAAACGGAAATTCCCCATGTCGCGGCCTTCCACTGTTATGGTCACGGCATCCTGACAGTCCGAAGCTACAGATCTGACCCGGAACCCGTGCCTGCGGTAAAGAAGCGCGGGGTAAATAACGCGTCCCCATAAAACCGCGGCAAAAACCGAAACATAGAGCGCGTACCACAGCCACCGGAACGCTCCGCCTTCCATGTCCGAGCCGCAGGCAGGCTGATGGAAAAAGGCCAGCGCCAGCGCAACATAGGAGGAATCCTTGAGAACCTTCCACCATTCGAACGGGAGCCGCCGTCTGGCGAAGCGGACTGACAGAAGCCCCGCCAGGAAGAGCAGGCCCAGTCCGACAACCGCCGGCGGCACGTAGGGCCATTCAAGCAGGGAAATCCATGCCTGCGGCAATGATGAGCTTCCCTGAGCCGCGTACCCCCTGGCGAGAAAAAGCGGATGGCACAGGGCAAGGGTTATTGCAGCCGGACCGTTGACTGCATGGAAGCGCAGCAGGCTTTCCAGCGGCAGGCCGGACAGGCAGCCGCAGCGCGAAACTGAGACAAGCTGCGCCAGCAGGCCGACTGAAGCGAGGAGCGCGGACAGCCTGCCAGCCTCGAGCCACCAGTTCGAGCCTGAATCCAGCCTGAGCGCCGCGCCTTCAGTCCAGAAAAGGAAGGCGGCCGCCAGCGCGGCGGCATAAACCGCCGCGGGAACGGCTTTCATCAGGTTATATGTCCGCATTTGGAAAATGGTCAGCGGTGGAGGGTGGAGGCCAGCGCGCGGGCGACATCCTCCCTGACGAGAGGCTTGCCGATAATGGCGTCATAGCCGGCTTCAAGACAGGCCTGCACCTGAACAGGGTCCATGTCGGCTGTCATCGCCAGCATGGGAATGCGGTTCTTGCCCTCATGTTCCCTTGCCAGCCGGGGGAAAACCGAGGCTTCCACTCCCGGAGACTGCAAGTCCACGATGACCGCCGCATACCTGCCCCCGGCACAGGCCTCGAGGGCGTCGCGCTGGGAAAGCATGACATCATATTTGATATTCAATCCGTCAAGCGCGGCGAAAAGCGTGCCAAGCCCCTTGTTACGCCTGTCCGCGACCACAAGGGCGGAGGTCTGCGGCTCCGCGTAAACAATCCGGCCTTCTCCCGGCATGCCGGGGGTCACATTGAAACGCGCCAGGAAATGGAACGAGGTGCCGCCTCCGGGGGCGGGTTCGAACCAGATCCGGCCTCCCATCAGGGACACGATATGCCGGACTATGGCGAGGCCAAGGCCGTTGCCGCCGTATTTGCGAGTGCTGGAGGAATCCCCCTGCGAGAAAGGCTTGAATATGTTCTGCACGTACTCGGGCGCGATGCCTATGCCGGTATCGGTCACCACGAACTTTATCTCGGTAAAGGAGGGCGTGCCCCTGGCGACGGAGGCATGAACGGTAATGCCGCCGTTGTGCGTGAACTTGATGGCGTTGCTCACGAGATTTGAGATGACCTGCGCCAACCGCTTGGCGTCACCGGAAACCACGGCGGGAAGGTCAGCGGAAAGGTCCACGCGCATATACAGATTCTTGGCCTCGGCCTGCGGACGCAGGACCTGTATTGCGTCTGAAACGCAGCGCTTCAAATCGAACGAGACAGTCTCAAGGGCAAGCTGGCTGCTCTCTATCTTCGAAATGTCCAGGATGTCGTTTATGACGGACAGCAGATGGTCAGCCGCGCGGCGCGCGGTAAGCAGATACTCCCGCTGAACCGGAGGCAGCGAACTTTCCAGAGTGAGGTCCATGAAACCTGTTATGGCGCTTATGGGAGTGCGGAGCTCGTGCGTCATATTCGCCATGAAGAATGTCTTGGCGCTGTGCGCGGCTTCCGCCGCCTCCCGCTCCGCCGACCGCAACCGCTCCACCCGCGCCAGCTCCAGC
>CAYPTM010000418.1:0-2300 GCA_964413345.1 uncultured Elusimicrobiales bacterium | reverse complement strand
TCATGCGCGTATACACCACCGGACACAAAATCTGCGAAACAGGCCTTTAGGATACTCATTTACGGCTTCTGTCCATGGACCTTCTGCTTCTCCTGCTCGGTGATACGTGTTTTATCTGCTAATTCACCATCAACACCCCGCTCATTACGCACACCATACTTCTCAAGACCGGCACGGTAGTCTTCCAGAGCCTTGTCATAATTGCCTTTTTCAAACTCAACAAACCAGAGTATCGAAAGCATTCGTAATACCGTGGCATGATCAAACGCTTTCGGGTCGCTCGCTTCAGCAAGCAGTTTCCTGGCGCGACGTTCCTGTACATCAAGGGGTTTATATGCCATTGTCATCCAAAGCACATAGCGATCGACCGCTACGCTTTTCCCCAGGTACTTGGCGGCAATAGCATCGGTACCTTTTGCCGTGGTGCTACTGAGCCACATCCCGTCCGTTTCTTTATCAAATGCATCCATCAGACGGCGGTCTTCCGCTCTCTTCCTGGCTTTTTCCGTATTCTCCGCATTTTTGCGCGCCCACTCCTTTTCCATTTTCTGGAAAGCCCTCTTCTGCTCCGCTTCTCGTTGCCTGTCTGCTTTAGTCAGATTTTTTTGCCGTTCTTTCTTGCGTTCCGCCACGAACTCTTCCCACGTTTGCTTCTGGCCCCCATACCATTTTTTTAGAATCTCAAACTGTATGTGAATCGCCTTATACGGCATTGGCTTAATCTGCCAAAACCGATGATTAACCTGCGCCCCAGCTTCATCCAGCACTTCTCCAAGTGTTTCTCCCGCGCTTACAGTAACAGCGCAGGTCGCCCTTTTTACGTCCGCATAGTCGGCAGGATTATAAGATTCCTTGTAAGGCCAGTCATCCCCAACCGCACGGCAGCCGTTCTTCATAAACCGGCAGATCTCCAGCAAATCCCCGGATATTTTCCCCTCCGGCAGCACATAATCCATCAGCGCGCTCCCGTTAACACCCGCACCCGCCCCTTCCACCGGCACAACATGAAGCACCCCGCCGGGAGTAACGCGCCACCGATATTTTGGATATCGCGCAACTATAGCCTCCAGAGCCGAGCGGACCGTCCCGCTGTCAAAACTGATGCCTCCCGTAATCTTGTTCTCAACCCAGAGCGTCCCCTGTCTGGAATCCTTCCCCCCCTGTATTTTTTCCGTCATCCAGTCCGCGGGCCGTTCCTCGCCGCAACGGATTTCCGCCACACGGCAAAGTGTTTTGATTTCAAGCCCATTCTTGGCAGAAAACGCCGGAAGCTGTTTGTCCAAAATATCCTGCGCCCGAGATTCCGCCGAGCCCGACGCCATGCCGGCGAATACCAAAAATATCCAGAAAATCCTCGTCATATGCTTGTGCCCTCAGGATTTGAAACGGAATCAGGATTATATGACCTCGTTTTGGCCTGCGCATTCGAAGCGCGACCGGTGGCTAAATCATATTGTGAATAAAGTATCCCCTTACGCTCACAGTCTAGCATAAGTTAATTCAGGTAAAATTGAGGATTCCAGGCGCTTGCGCGGGGCGGCGCAAAGGCGTACAATGATATTGTCCGTCGGGATGCCGACGGGCGATTATGGAAAACAAATCCTTCCGCAAACTGCCGGACCCTTCCCTGAAGTATCCCCGTCCCGGGGAAACGACCACGGTCTATCTCAAGAACGTGATTTCGAAACCTAATATCGTGGTGGGCGATTTCACCATATACCACGATTTCGAGGACCCCTGCGCCTTCGAGCGCAAAAACGTCCTTTACCATTACCCCTGCAACAAGGAGCGCCTTGTCATAGGCAAGTTCTCCTCCATAGCCAACGGGGCCAGGTTCATAATGAACGGGGCCAATCATAAGGTCGGCGCCGTGTCCACTTACCCTTTCGCCGTTCTGGGACCGGACTGGGACCCTTCCCTCTCCGCGCCGCAGGCCTGGGACATCAAGGGCGATACCGTCATCGGTAACGACGTCTGGATAGGCTTCGAGGCCGTCATCATGCCCGGCGTTCACATAGGGGACGGGGCCATCGTGGCCACCCGCGCCGTGGTGTCGCGCGATGTTGCCCCTTATGAGATTGTGGGCGGCGTTCCGGCCAAAACCATACGCTCCCGTTTCAAACCGGAAACCGTGAAAGAACTGCTCCGTCTCCGCTGGTGGGACTGGGAACCGGCGCGCATACAGGCGAATCTGGACATTCTGCGAGGAGACGACCCCTCCGCCCTTTCCCGTATTCCGCTCATCGAGCCTGTTTAAAATCTCCGTATTCTGCTGCAAACGTGGCTTTTGCGGCGTATCA
>CAYPTM010000417.1:0-2302 GCA_964413345.1 uncultured Elusimicrobiales bacterium | reverse complement strand
GGAAGACGTCTTTTACGCCGTAGCCCACAAGGAACAGCTTGAAGCCCAGAACGCGGTTCTGGCCGAAGTTGAGAAACAGAAAACTCCATCCACCAAACTGCGGGCTTTTTTCCTGAACAGCTACCTGAAAATGCAGGAAAAATTCCACCTGTATTCCATTATCATTTCCGAAAACACGAAGTTCATCGAATTGACACGGAAACTGCAGCGGGAAATGAACACGGCCGACATGGATTTGATGAAGCAGATATTCCTGGCCGGCATCAGGGCGGGCGAATTCAAGGCCATAAAGGAAAAGGACTGCGACGCCATCGCCCTGCTGGGAATAACGATGCTGCGCGGCCTCAGCGCGAATATCATACTGGCCGGTGAACTCCCTTCGGAGGAATTACGCCTTGATATCGCCATCGACTGTTTCATCCGGGGCATAAAATAAGCCGGAAAATTTTTTTGACAGTTTTTCGACCAAAAAACGATTTCAGTCCAAATGACAGGAGCATGATTATGAAACCCTTCACGGCAAGACAGACAGCAGCTCTCCTTATACTCCCCCTCCTCGCGGGATGCGCGAAACACGCGCCACTCCCGGAAATGCCGTTGAAAGTGAAAGTGGTGAAGGTGTCGGCCAACTCCACGAATTCATCGCTCTACTACAGCGGCACCATAGAGGCGGGTAAGGATATCCCACTTTCCTTCCAGACGATGGGAACAGTCTCAAAAGTCCTCGTGCGCGAAGGGGAGAGGGTGAAGGCCGGGCAATTGCTGGCCGAACTGGACTGCCAGAACAACACCAACGCTCTAAGGATAGCCGAATCCAAGGCGGCGCAGGCGGCGGACGCGCTGAAACGTTTCGAACCTATGTACAAAAACGGCAATCTGGCGGAAATAAAGATGGTGGAAATACGCACCAACAAGACCGATGCCGACCTCTCCGTCAAACTTGCGGCAAAAAGCGTGTCCGACTGCGCCCTTAGCGCCCCGGAAAGCGGCGTTATAAGCGGCAAGGCCATAGAGCCGGGGGAATCGGCGTTGCCGGGGAAAACCGCGCTTAAGATGGTGGTTTTGGACAATGTGTTCGCGACGATTTCGGTGCCTGAGCAGGAAATAGCGGCCATAAGGCCGGGAATGAAGGTTGAGGTCGACATTCCCAGCGCCGCCCGCCAAATGCCCGGCGAGGGCGCGACACTGCTCACCAACGCGGGCACTTCAGGAAAGCTCCGCGGAACCGTCATAGACTCCGGTGTCACGGCGAACCCCCTCGCCCGCACCTATACAGTCAGGGTGCTGCTGCCCAATCCGGGCCACGGCCTCCTTCCGGGCATGATATGCAACGTTTACGTTCCCGGCAAGCAGCCGGTCATGGCGGGCATAGTCCCGGGAACAGCCATCAAGCTGGACGAAAACGGCAGGCAGTTCGTCTATGTTGTGGCGGGCGGCAAGGTGCGGAAACAGATTGTGCAGTCCTTCGGCTTCCGGGACGGTGGCATTGTGGTTACGGGCGGACTGGCCAACGGGGATATAATCGTCAGGGAAGGAGCGCAGAAACTTACGGACGGGATGCAGGTCGAAGCTGAATTCTAGGAAGGTAACATTATGGAAAAAGAGCGCACGCCGTTCATTGCCCTTGCCATCAAGCACCGACAGGTGACGCTTACCATCTGCCTATTCCTGTTCATCATTGGAATTTACTCTTTCATCAAGATGCCCCGGCAGGAATTCCCCGAATTCAAGGTCAGGCAGGGCATAGTGGTTGGCGCATTCCCCGGCGCGTCATCCAACCAGGTGGATGAACAACTGGCGAAACCCCTCCAGAACTACCTGTTCCGCTTCAAGGAAGTGGACAGGGCCAAGACCTATTCCGAATCACGCGAAGGGCAGACCGTCGTCTACGTGGAAGTAAAGGAAAGCGTAAAGGAGCCGGAAATATTCTGGGCCAAACTACGCCTCGGCCTGCAGGAACTCAAAGGACAGCTTCCGTCGCAGGTGGTGGTACTGGTCGGCAACAATGAATTCGGCGACGCTTCCGCCATACTGCTTTCGCTCACTTCGAAGCAGCGCACATACCGGGAACTGGAAGACTATCTGGAAAAACTCGAGAACGAAATACGCCGTCATCCGGCAGTCTCGAACGTAAAACACTTCGGCCTGCAGAAGGAGCGCATAACCGTATACGCGGACCCCAACCGCCTGGCCCATTACGGCGTCAAGCCGCTGCTGCTGATAAGCGCGCTCAAGATGGAAGGCGCGCTCGGCTACGGCGGCAACATAAAGGATAAGGATCAGGAAATACCCATACACCTGC
>CAYPTM010000416.1:0-2305 GCA_964413345.1 uncultured Elusimicrobiales bacterium | reverse complement strand
ACAGTCCGGCAATGTCTTCCACCGTTGGAATCGGGCTGACACCCATACTATCCACGGCCGGGATTAATGGGCGACCAAGATTCCTGTGGAAAACGGACCACGGGGTATTTCTGAAATGGTCCCCGCCGGACTATAGAGTAGTGCGGCTTGGCAGGGAAACAGCTAACACGGGCGAGAAAATCTACTGGTCCCAGGATTTTGGCGAGCAACCAGTCCCCGCAACGGCCATAATTTCACTGACAGCTTTATGGGATGGCGGGCAGGCGTCATCCTCGATAAAAATAATCACAGAGCAGGACGGCCTTTCCCATCTCGATAATTGAAGGAAAGCCTAGCCGCGGGAATGGACTGTCACGCCGCCTACCACCGTGCGCCGGACTTCGAGATTCTCGTCAAGCACAGCAAAGTCCGCGTCCGCGCCGACCCGTATCGCGCCCTTGTTTTTCAAGCCAAGGCTCTCCGCGGGAGTTGTGGAAAGCATGCGGAAAACATCCGCCTCCGCAAACCCCAGGTCCCGCACAAGGAATATGCACATAGCGTCCATTGTAGTGACGCTGCCCGCTATCGTACCGTCCCCAAGCCTCGCGGAGCCGCCGCTGACGTTGACCCTGCGGCCGCCGAATTCGAAATGCCCGCCTTCCATGCAGGTGCCTTTCAGCGCGTCGGAAACAGGCACTACACGCCCGAAACCTTTTGCCTTTATGACAGTCTTGACTACAGCTGGGTGGACGTGGAGCCCGTCACAGATAATCTCGGTAAACACATTGCCGTCTTCCAGCGCGGCCCCCACCAGGCCGGGATTGCGGTGGTGAAGCGGGGGCATGGCGTTGAAAAGATGCGTGGCATGGGCAGCCCCGGCTTTGAAACCCGCCTTAGCCTCCTCATATGTGGCGGCTGAATGTCCAAGCGAAACTATAAAACCTTTGCCCGAAAGCCGCCTGACAAGTTCCACGCCGCCGGGTATTTCCGGCGCGACCGTGACTATCCTTATTATGTCAGCGGCGCCCTCTATTATCTCCAGCAGTTCAGCGCCTTTGCCGTCGGCAGGGGTAACTATGCTTTCAGCCGGCTGGGCACCCTTGAACTTAAGGCTGATGAAATTGCTTTCCAGGTGGAGGCCAAGAATATTCGCCCCCGCGCAGGAATCGGCGGAGCGGGCATTTTTAACTATCGCCTTCAGCGTTTCGGCGGAGCAGGCCAGCGTGGTTGGCAAAAATGAAGTGACGCCATGCGAAGCCATGCCGGCGCTGAACTTGCGGAAGTCATCCGGTCCAGCCTCATTGGTGTCCAGTCCCAGCATGCCGTGGGTATGGATATCGATGAAACCCGGAACAAGCTTTTTGCCGCGCAAGTCCAGGAACGCGCTTCCGTCGCGCGGATCGAGAATCGCCCCGGACGAAACCGCCGAAATTTTGCCGTCCTCGGCCACGACCGTAGCGCAGGGCATGACGCCCTCGGGAGAGAACACGGCTCCGCCGGAAAAAATTGTTCTGCCTGCCTGTCTGGAACTCCGCATATTGGCCTCCATGCCGTCTCTCCTTTTATATCAAATACCGCCGCGCCGGGCCACGGCGGATGGCAAAAAAAAGCCCCGCGTTTCCGCGGGGCCATGTCTGCAATCTGTCGCGCCTTCTATTTAAGGAAAAGGAAGAAGAAGGTCATGATGTCGGCGTCATTCATGTTGCTCATGTTCAGGTTCACACGATTGTCGCCGATGGTGCCGGTCATGCTGCCGGAGAAGGGATTGTAGTTAAGGTTGACCGAATCTTTCCCGGCGTAAGCGCTGATGTAGCCGGAATCCTTAAGGTTGAAGCTGCCGTTTATGCCGCCTTCGGCGGTGTAGCCGTAAAGCGCGCCGGAATTCCAGTTGGCGTCCAGGCTGAAGGAACCATTGTTGGCGAAACCGTTGACCGTGGTCACGTCGTTATCCCATTTGAAGCGGAGGGAGACGGAATTGTCGTTGGCGAAGCCGTTGATGGTAAGGGCGTCCATGTCGAGCTGAAGGTTGACGGGCTTGTTGTTGACGGAACCGGTGAGCGTCCACATGGTGCGGCTGAAGGTGAGGTTGACGGGAGCGCCGTTGAAAGAACCGGAAATGCGGCCCGTGCGCGTGCCGGGGTTGAACTTGGAGGAAGCGATTTCCTTCTGAGGCGCGGGCGCCTCGATCAGCGTGGCCTTGGGAAGGTTGGAATTCACATTCGCCTTGGAAGCGGTGACAAAGCCTTTGATATCGAATTTATTGTTGTCGAAATTGATGTCCGCAGCCTTAAGAGCCGGGGAAAGAAAGAGCACAGCGGCCAGAGCG
>CAYPTM010000415.1:0-2318 GCA_964413345.1 uncultured Elusimicrobiales bacterium | reverse complement strand
TCCGGACCTTGTGCTGCTCGACATCCTGCTCCCCGGAGATAGCGGTCTGGATATACTGCGCCAGATAAAGGCCAAGAATAAAGACGTAAGAGTCCTCATAGTCACGGCAGTAAACCAGGACACGGTAAACGAAGAAGCCAAGAAGCTTGGCGCCGACAGCATTCTCTACAAACCTTTCGACCCCGCGGAACTGACCACGGCGATAAACTCCGTGATGAAATAGCGCATCAGCGGCCTTCAAGGGGAAAGGGCCGCTAACATTCTAAACAGGGCCGTCCGTGAACACGGACGGCCCTGTTTTATCAAAATACGGTATTGTCAGAAGAAAAACAGATCAGCGGGAAGCAGAACGCAGCCCCAGAAGCGCCGCGCCGCCGAACACGCCAAGCGGCAGCCAGCCCGCCGCCCAGGGCGGGACCATGCCCCCCTCTCCCGCGGCCTGCCCCATGGAAAGAGCCCACCAGAAAAGGAAGGCCAGCACCAGCGCCACCGCGAAATTGAGCATTCTGTTCGTGCGCCGCACTTTAACCGCGAAAGTTATGCCTATAAGGCAGATTAACAGATGCGCGAAAGGCGCGGCCAGCTTGGCGTGCATATAGGTCTCGTCCCTGTAGGAAGGCAGTCCTGCCGCCTCAAGCAGAGATATGCGCGTCAGTATCTCCCTGATGTTCAGGTCTTCCGGCCAGACCTTGTCTATTATAAGGTTGGCGGGCTTCACGTCCAATGCCGACTTGTAGGAAATGAAAGAGGTTTCCATCCCTGGAGGAGGGCCGCTGAAATCGCGCAGCGTGCCGTCATAAAACACCCAGCGGCGGAAGGAGGCGTTCCATACGGCCGAACTCGCGTCCACCTGGGACACCACTTTCCCTTCCCTGTGTATGTCCAGCAGGACGCGCTCCATGGTGCCTTCCCTTATATTAAGCGTCTTGGCGGACAGGAACTGGTTGCTCCCCGCCTGCACCACTATATCGTTGCGGACATTGTTGCTCCAATTGGTCTTGCCGCGTATGTCGCGCTCGAAGATGGTGTCCGCGGTCGAATGGAGATAGGCACCGGCGGCCTCGGACACCGCGAAATTGGCCAGGCAGACAAGCGCGGAGCAGAAAACTATGGGCCTGTAAAGCTGGGAAGGCCTGTAGCCGCTCGACACGGCGGCCACCCACTCCCCGTTGGCCATCATGCCGGATATGGTGAAGAGACATGCCAGGAGGGCCGCCACGGGAACCACGTTAAGCATCCAGAAGGGAATGCTGTGAGCGAAATACTTGAGAACCACCGCTATGCCAGCCTGGCTCTTGACTATCACGTTGACCCGGTCGAAGAAGTCCCCCAGGAACACCAGCACGGCAAACACCGCGAGGCCGAAGAAAAACGTGGGCCAGAACTTGCGGGCGATGTAGCGGAACATTATGCCCATGTCAGCCCCTCATCCTGTGCCACAAAACCGCTCCGGCGGCAAGCCCCAGGGGAAGCGGCAGAAATGGCAGATACCAGGACAGGGAAAACACTTTCTTCCCCATGCCCATGCCCACAGCCATTGCCCCGTAATAGGTGAAAAGTATGCAGATGCTCAGGACAAAGCCCCAGGCCTTGTTCCTGCGCGCCATGGAAAGGCCGAGAGGACAGCTTACCCAGAAAAAAACGAGAGGGGACAGCGCAAGGACGAAACGGTACGCGGCCTCGACCTTGTATTCAGCGTTTCGCTGAGGAGGGAGATCCCCCTTTCGGACGCCTTCGAAAATCTGCGAGGTCGAAAGCTCCGGCAGGGCATAGGTGCGCTTTTCATTGTTCTTTACCGCGAAGGGCATGAAAACCTTGTACTGCGAGAAACGGGCCATCATGGCCCTGGTGGTGTCCTTCGGATCGGAACGCTGAAGGTCCCCGTTCTGAAGGACAAGGGAAACGCCCTTGCCCGGATTGAGCATATAGCGCCCGTCCGGAGCGCTGACGCGCATGCTCCAGGCGTCTTCCGCCGGGGCGTCTTTTGGATAGCGGAAAAGGTGGACACCCTTCATGCGGCCGTCGCTGTTGTCCACGTTCTCGGCATAAAGACGCCATTCCCCCAGATTTATGAACGTCTTGGGCTCCACCTTGATATTGGTAATCTTCTGCGAAAGCGTGAATTTTGATTCATAGAAACGCCTTATGCTGGCCGGAGCAAGGCTGTGGTTGACCCAGTTAAGCAGCAGGCACAGCGCAAGCGATATCCACAGGAAAGGCCCCACTATCTGGGAGGGAGAGAACCCGGCCGCGCGCAGGGCGAGCAGCTCCCCCGTTTCGGACATACCGGAAAGCGTAAGGAGAACGGCGAGCTGGAA
>CAYPTM010000414.1:0-2328 GCA_964413345.1 uncultured Elusimicrobiales bacterium | reverse complement strand
TTCGACGCCTTGAGGGCGGCCTTGAGGGCCAGCTGGCGGTTGCGCCATATTTCCGCGCCCGGCCAGCCCTGCGGAACGCTCAGTTCCACCTGCGCGTCCCACGGGGTGATGGAGGAGCCGGACGGCATGTCAAAATTTTCGCCAAGAAGTTCCGCGCCCCTGGGGGAAACCAGCACCTCGGCGGGATTGATGCGGGCCAGCATGGCGGCCAGCAGGCGGAAGGAATTGTCGCCTATTTTCTGCGTGCCCCAGAACTCGCCGGTGGATATGTCCACAGCAGCGAGGCCCCAGCCCACTATGTCCACTTCCACGGCTACCAGATGGTTGGAGGAGCGGGCATCAAGCAGTTCGTCCTCGACCACCGTGCCGGGGGTGATGAGGCGCACCACCTCGCGTTTGAAAAGGCCCTTGCCGTCCTCGGCTATCTGCTCGCAGATGGCAACCTTGTGCCCGGCCTTGAGCAGGCGGGCTATGTAGGAAGAAGCGGAATGATAGGGAACGCCGCACATCGGCACGCCGTGGCGCGCAGTAAGCGCGAGGCCGAGCACCGCGCTGGCCTTTTTGGCGTCCTCGTTGAACATCTCGTAGAAATCGCCAAGGCGGAAAAAAACCATGGAATGGGGGTATTTTGACTTTACCGCCTGATACTGCCGCATGAGCGGCGTGTCCTGTACAGAATCTGTGGCCATATGTATATATTATTCTATCACATCACAAAGCGTTAAGACCTTCCTCCGCGAACAGGGCCTCGACCTCGGCCAGAGTCTTGAAACCTACGAACGCGCTTCTTACCCGTGCGCAGTCCGGGAAGCCGGAAATCCAGTAGCCGGCCACTTTTTTCGAGCGCTGCACGCCGGTCTTTTCACCGTAGAAAGCCACGTTCTGCCTCACCAGCCCGAGGAACATGGCGGCGCGGACACGCGGCTCCGCGCAGTCGAAAATCCCGCCGGAAAATTCCGCCTCCAGCGCCCGGAAGATGTATGGATTGCCCACCGCCGCACGGCCTATCATTATGCCGGCGCAGCCGACGGCAAAAAATTGCGATGCGTCCGCCGCGGTCTTTATGCCGCCGTTGCCTATCACAGGTATCCTGACCGCCGCGCAGGTCTTTTCAACCGCATCGAAATCAACGGGGCCGGAATGCACGTCCTCGGCATAGCGGCCGTGCAGGCAGAGCGCCTTCGCTCCCTCCGCCTCGGCTATGCGGGCCAGGCTGACGGAAAGCAATGTACCCTTCTTAAGGCCGACGCGCGTCTTGACCGTCACCGGCACCGAGGAGGACATGACCGCCGCCCGGACCACGGCGGCGAAACGGAACTCGTCCTTCATCAGGTCGGACCCGGCGCCGCTGCGTATTATCTTCTTCACAGGACACCCGCAGTTTATGTCCACCAGGTCGGCCCCGGCCTCGCAGGCGAGACGCGCGGCCATTTCTATGGGCGGGGCCTCCCCGCCGAAAATCTGCACGGCGGCGGGTTTCTCCTCGGGGCGGAGCCGGAGCATGCGCTCCGTGCGCTTGTTGCCGCGAAAAAGTCCCTGCGAGGAAACCATCTCCCCTACGGCAATGCCCGCGCCTCCCTGTATGCAGAGGGCGCGGAAAGGACCGTCAGTTATGCCGGCCATCGGAGCCAGAAACATGTTATTGCGGCACACGTATCGGCCGATTTTAAGTTCCCGTATGGGAGAGGGCATTATTTGCTTTCTGTGGGAGTGCTGTTGGCGTGGGTAAGCTCGTATTCACCCGCGGGGCGCGCGCGCAGCATGTTCAGTTCCACCCGCGGCGCGTTGACGCGCTGCATTGTGTCGATGGCAAAATTGTCGGCCTTGCGCTCGAACGCCTCTATGGAATTGGCGTCGCTGAAATCCACCTTCATCGGGTTGGCCTCCACCTTGACCTGGGCATCCTCGTTAAGCATGGGAGGGCGCATCATGCCGCCGCGGGCTTTTTCCCTTTCATAGTACTGCCGCGCGTGGAAGTACTGGTGCAGTATCACAGTGGCCGCCCAGGTGGGGGAGCGGTAGACCGTGTCATGGTCCAGCATTATGGTGGGAATCCCGTCCATCAGGAAAAATCCGGTCTTGGGCCCCTTGTTTATGCTGTAGACGTACTGCTTGAGGTCGTTGAAAACGTTCTTGTCCGCGGCGAAGATGAGCTGCAGGGCCTTGATGACCTGAGGCTCGAATTTCGCGTTGTCCTTCCCGCCGTTGATGTTCATGCGGAACTGGGTGACGGCGGCGTCGTGCTTCTGCTGGTTCTCGTCCGACACCACCTTCGCGGCATCGCGGGCGGCGAGGTCCTTCGTAAGCTTTTCAAGGTCGGCCCTGGTG
>CAYPTM010000413.1:0-2332 GCA_964413345.1 uncultured Elusimicrobiales bacterium | reverse complement strand
TATCGTTTTTGTGGAAATGCTGGAAGGCCATCCACAACACGCGGTACTTGAGGTCCTTTATAGGCCCGTAAAGCACGGTGTCGCTCTTGCGCCATTTGGCTATGGAATCCTGCGCCTCCGGGGAGGCCAGATACTCGCGGGCGGCCGGCGAAAGCCGGACATCCTCGACTTGGTCCACCGCGATGAACATGGGGTCCAGGGCGAAGGCCGAGAGCGCGGTGTACGGACATTCCTGCCCGGGCGGCATTTCATTAATGGGAAGAATCTGGAGTATGCGGGTCTTGTGCGCGGCAGTCCACTCTATCCAGGAAGCGAGCGCGCCGAAGTCCCCTATGCCCCAATCCGTATTGGAACGCATGGAGAACAGGGGCAGCAGTATTCCGGCATGGCGGCCGGTGTTGGCCGGATGCTGTTCAAGGGTATTGGACATGTTTCCTCCGCTATTTCCTGACAATGGCCTCTATCTCGACCATGACGCCCCTTGGCAGGGCGACGACCTGTACCGTGCTGCGCGCGGGGAATTTTTCCTTGAAGTACTGGGAGTACACTTCCTGCATGTCCGCGAAATCGGCAAGATTGGTCATGAAAACCGTGGTCTTCACCACGTCTTCCGGCTCGCATTTGGCGGCCTTGAGGATGGCGTCGAGGTTCTCTATGACCTTTTCCGTCTGGGTCTTGATGTCGCCGCCGGCTACCGTGCCGGTGACGGGATCAAGAGGCAGTACGCCGGAAACAAAAACGAAACCGTCCATTTCAACGGCCTGGGAATAGCAGCCCACCGGTTTCGGCGCGCTTTCCGCGAGTATTATTTTCTTTGCCATATTATCTCCTTTTTGAAGCCTTGCGCGGGCCGGAAAAAACGGGCTCAGCGCCTGGCGCGTGTCGCTATGAAAAATTCAATGGAACGGTCATACTCCCGTTCAGCCGCGGCTGGGAAATAACAGCCCGGCAGTTCGCCGTTTGCCCTGTGATAGGCCACGCATTCGCAACAGACCCCTTTCCTCGGGCAGGAGGAATAGGTGCAGGAACACTTTTCCTCGTTCGCGTTTTTCTTGCAGTCCATGGGGCCCTCCTCAAATCATGCTATAAATACGGCGCCCGCCCGTCAAACCGGCGGGGAGAATCAGCGCGGCGCGGCCGCGTTCCGGGCCAGTATTTTTGCCGAAACCGCCGCTATGAAAGGCGCGGTTAGTTCGTGCCCCGCGGCGGTCCTGAAATGGACGGCGGCCTCCGCCCTGCGGCCCTGCGCGTTAAGAGCCAGGCCGGCAGTGAAATGGGCCAGCGTGTTTTCCGGCTCAACCGCCAGAATGCCTTCGGCGTCGGACAGAGACTGTTCGGCCTTGCCGGAAGAAAGCAGCCAGAGAGCCTTTTCAAGGGCGATGTCGCTGCGCCTGGGGGCGAGAGCGAGCGCGGCATCGAGGTCGCCTATGGCTTCCTCGCGGCGGCCGCGTTCATAACGGATGCGGGCGGTCAGCCGCCAGACTTCCGGGTCGGCGCCGCCGCTGGCGAGAGAACGGGCGGCCGCAGCCTCCGCGTCTGAAAATTTGCGCTGGGCGTAAAGGCATCTAGCCAGCTTGAGCAGAAGGCTCCATTCCGGAATCTCGGAGAGGCGGATGGCCTCCTCGTACTCCCGCTCGGCCCATTCAAGGTGGCCTAGGCGTTCATAAGTTTCTGCCAGGCCCTCGTGCGCGTCCACACTGTCCTTGTCTATGTTGACGGAGCGGATGAAGTGGCCCTCCGCGTCCTTGAAAAGGTCCGATTTAAGGTAAAGCGTGCCAAGGGCTATGGCGAGAGGCAGGTCGCGCGGATAAAGCTGTGCCCCTACCTGATAGGTGCCTATGGCCTTGTCCGGGCGGGAAAGCTGCTCCTGAGCGCGGCCCATGTAGAAATAAGCGGCGCGGTTGACCTCCGTGGAAGGCCGGCTTTGTATCAGGGCTTCAAAAGCCCTGGCGGCCGCATCATATTTGCCGTCCTCGTACAGTTCGAGCGCGCCGGTGAGGGCGGCCTCGTCCCTGTCCAGCGCGGAAACGGCCGCCGGACACAGGCAAAGGAACGCGAAAAGAAGAGAACTAGCGGCCCGTGTCATATTTCTCCATTATGCTGTCCAGCGAAAAGAGGAGCAGGCTTTCCTTTGCCGCGCCGACGCGGCGGTAGGCAGCCTCCCGGCCTATTATGCCGGCCTCGTAAGACTTGGATAGGTCGGCGAAATTAATGCCGCGCACGTTGCTGTCAATGATGAAATTGGAATCGGCCAGAGCCTTTGCCGCCAGCTTTTCGCCCCGGATATCCATGGTCTGAAGGAGATAAGAAACAACGTTATTGAGCTCCGTGG
>CAYPTM010000412.1:0-2340 GCA_964413345.1 uncultured Elusimicrobiales bacterium | reverse complement strand
GCCACAGCGTGAAGAACGGCAAGCGCTATCGTTACTATGTGAATACCGCTTCCATCAAGATCGGCAAGGAAGCCTGCGAAATTGCCCGCGTGCCGGCCGGCGACATCGATGCCAAAGTGGTCGAGCAGGTGCGCAAGATTCTCCAGGCACCGGAGGTCATCGCCCAAGCAGTCACGGAAGTCCAGAAGCTAACGCCGGATGCCAATGAGCAGCAAACCATCCTGACCCTGCAGTCGATCGAGGTGGTTTGGGATGAGTTGTTTCCAGCCGAGCAGTCGAAGATCACGCACCTGCTGATCGATAAGGTCACGGTCAGCCCCACCGGCATCAAGATCGACATGAAAACGCACGGCATGAAGGATCTGGTGCGGTCGGTTCTCAATGATGGCGAGTGGCCGAAAGCTGCCTGATGGGAACAGACGTCATCTCGATCGACATTCCAATGGCCTTCAAGAAACGTGGCGGGCGCAAGGTTATCGTGTTGCCAGATGGATCTCATGGCCATCCAGAGCCTGCGGCCACTATCGACAACACGATGATCAAATCGATCGCCAGGGCGTTCAGATGGCAGCGGTTGCTGGAAAACGGGACCTACACCTGCCTGGACGACATCGCGCGGTCAGAGAAGATTGGTGCCTCGTTCGTCAGCCGTTACCATCGGTTGGTTTTGCTGGCGCCGGATATTGTGGAGGCCATTCTTGATGGCCGGCAGCCGGCACAACTGACGATGAAGGATTTGTTGGTGCCATTTCCGCAGGAATGGGATAAACAGAGAACTACCATCCTTCCCGCTGGATGTGCCTGAGAAGGCAATAGCCATAAAATCATGGCGTTACGCCTTCTCTGTCATCAAATACTTTACTTCTGTCACCGGTTGGTATAATTTTGTCACCATATTGGCTTCTAATGTTATCAACTGCGGATTGCGATGAACCATTTACCAGAAGTATTGAAGATCCTCGAGGGGGCTCTTAAGGCGAACGCCCAAATGGCGGTTAGCTATGCCAACCTGCTCGCGGACAAGCTGGAAAATGAAGGTAACAAGCAACACGCAAAACTGGTACGTGAGAAATTATCCCGGGCTCCAAAGCAGCTGTTTTCGACAGCCGGTGCATTAAACCCACTCCCGGTCGATTCTGAAAGCCGCTTCCCCCTGGCCGACGAAACTCGGCCGATTGCAGATGCTTCTCGCATTCTCCTGAACGTCCAAACGGCCTCGCTCATCGACGAGTTTATTTCCTGCGTTCAGAAGTCAGATGAATTGATCGCTGCCGGGGTTGGATTTTCCCCAAGCATGCTTCTATACGGCCCCCCCGGATGTGGCAAAACGGTTTTGGCTAATGAGATCGCGGCAAAACTAGGGCTTCCCTTGCTGACGGCGCGCTGCGATACGATGGTGTCTTCATTTCTAGGCGCGACATCAAAAAATATTCGATCGTTGTTTGAGCATGCCGCCGGTCGCCCGTGCGTACTTTTCCTCGATGAATTTGATGCGCTTGCAAAGGCCCGCGACGACAAGCAGGAACTTGGTGAGCTTAAGCGTGTAGTGGTCAGCCTGCTACAGAACTTTGACGCGCAATCCCGCAATACGGTCATGATTGCGGCCACCAATCATCCACAACTCCTGGATCCTGCCGTTTGGCGACGCTTTGCGTACCGGATTGAAATTGGGCTGCCCGATGCTGATCAGGTGGCGACTATTCTCACCTCGCGTCTTGGTTCGTTTGCGACCACCAAGGAGGTGGAATTGGTAACCCCACTTTGTGCTGGCTTATCGGGCGCATTGGTTGAGCAGGCTGTTCATGATTCCGTGCGCGCTGCGGTGCTAAGTAACAGCCGGTCAATCGAAGTTGGCGAATTAGCTCGACGTCTCGTTCGCGCCCAAGCAGGAGGTCGCCCGCTGAATGCCGAGGAAGAGATGCAACTGCTGAGAAGCAAAGCCCCGAACATCTTCGACTATCGAACCCTGCATCGACTGTTTGGGGTCTCAATGCGCCGTATTACGCAAGTATTCAAGGAGCAAAAGGAAGATGCCTACGAGCACACGTCAGCATAATCCGATCCTTCGGGTCGCTCAAAGTGAGAGCGATTACCGTCAGCCAGAGGGTGGAGGTGGCGGTGGCCCGAAGGAAATTGTGGAGGTCACTGCCGCTCTGAGGGCTAGTCTCCATGGCAAGGTGCAAGCTGCCAGAAACAATCTGGCCGGGGTCTTGCCACAGTGGGCAAATCTTCCAGGAGTCACCAAGCTCGTTTTACGAGAACAGGCGCTAGCTAAATCACATCGGCCAATCCAACTGCTGAGCCGGGCAGAAATTCCGTTGATCGGGGCTGTCGGATTGG
>CAYPTM010000411.1:0-2342 GCA_964413345.1 uncultured Elusimicrobiales bacterium | reverse complement strand
TCCGCCTTTTTTTGATACGCATGGCGGCCAGCGGTTTTTTCATAAGTTATCTCCCGGCGGCCATACTCAAAGGCCGCAAATGCACCGGAGCGGGACTGCTTGGTTCCATACTGGCCTTCCTGCTCATATTCCTTCTGCCGGCCTCTACGGCGGGACAGATAGTTTTTCTCGCGGCATTCATTCTCTTTTCGATATGGATAGCCGACCGGGCCGCCTACGAAACCCACGACGACCCCCGCATCGTGATAGACGAGATAGCTGGTTTCTGGACGGCGGCGATGCTGCTTCCCAGGGAACCGATGCCCCTGCTGGCGGCCTTCGTGCTTTTCAGGACCTTCGACACGATAAAGCCTTTCGGCATCAAAAAGATAGAGCGCCTGGAGGGGGGAAAAGGCGTCGTGCTGGACGATATCGCTTCCGGGCTGGTCTCGAACCTGCTGGTTCAGGCCGCCCTGCTGGTGTTTTCAAAATGACAAAGAACCTTTCAATCACGCTGAAGGCCCTGCCGCTGATGCTTCTTCTCTCCGCCGCTGCCTTCGCGCAGGATAAAACCGGAACGGACAACCCGCCTCCGCCTCCCCTTCAGACCCCGGCCACAGCGCAGGCGCAGGCGGCCCCGGAAAAGGATTTCGCTCCGGCGCAGGAAGACGCCCGCCCCATACAGCAGAACGACCTTCAGCTTGATACCACCGCCCAGACAAGGAAACTGCCCAAGGCGCAGGAATACGAGGTTCCGCTGAGCGGCATAGTCCTGATGCCCACGGCCCTGCGCGGCAGGGGCGTCAACACGCTCGGCCCTTCCCTGGACATAAACGCGGCCTACTACATAGGAAGGCTTTACGGCAAAAACAAGGCCAGCTGGAGCACGCGCGACACCAACTATCTGGACCGCATCGGCCTCTGGACGCTGAGCGTGGACGGGAAACTGCTGGTCCAGACCGAAAAAGGCTGGCGCCCCGCAATGGCGGTGGGCGCCATAGGAATGATAACTTTCCGGGATTCGTCCCAGGCCAAACTGGACAGCAAGTCCATGAACGTAAGCGTAAGCAAGAACAACACCCCCCAGGTCGCTTCGGCCTATGTGGTCCTGAGCGAGCACTTCGGGGAAAAGCTTATAGGCTCGGTCGGCTACATGGACGGCTCCTACGCTAACTTCATACCGCAGCTTTCCGAATACCTCTCGCCGGAAGCCCTTGCGCTGGACGGCATGGGTTCTACGTCCGCAACCTCGCGCAGCGTCCTCTTCGGCGGACTCATCTGGATGATAAAACCGAAGTATCCCATAGGCATAGAGTTCGTCATCCCGCAGGGAGCGCCCAAAAACCCGAAGCTGATAAACCTGCACCTGGGTTCCCTGCTGCACATGAACTTCGAAATCTCCCTCCTCACCTACCAGGGCGGTTATGATGTTCTCGGCATGTTCCAGTTCCGCTATAACTTCTTCCCAAAGTAAATTTTAAACCTCCTGACAAAAGAAACGGCCCGGCATAAAGCCGGACCGTTTCTTTGCATGCGAAGAGAAATACTAAATGAGCCCTTTCCGCCGCCGCAGGGCAAACTCGGCCATAAGGGCCGCAAAGGCCAAAGCGGCGAAAAGCCACAGCCAGGAAGCCATGCCCCTGCGCTCCACCGCCACCTCCACCTCGCGCGGCGGGGGAAGAAAAGCAAGGTAAGTTTTGGCGTCCAGCCCGGCGAGAGGATAAACTCTGCCGCCGCTCTGCGAGGCTATTGCTTCGAGCGAAGCGGCCTCATAATCGGAAGAGCGCCCCGCGGCCTTGATGGAAAGCTCGGCTTTGGCTCCGGTCGTCCTGCGGGAAATTACCTCCGCCGAAACCACGCTCGTTCCGGCGGGGAGGGAATCTATTTCCGCCCGGAATATGCCTGGGCCGGACATGGCGAAAGCGAGAGGCTCCTTCCTGCCTCCGGCGACGGTGCGGTAAGCGATTACGCGGGCGAAGGGATCCTCCAGCGGCTTGTAGGAGGAATCCAGCACCTTGAGGACTATGGAGGCGCTTTCTCCCTCTATGGCGGGGGGACGTTCCAACGCCAGCCTTGCGGGGCGCAGGTCCAGGCTGCCGTTAAGGTATTCAAGGCTCCTGTTCCAGAAAGCCTCATAAAGGCCCATGCCGTAAGGATTAGCCAGGCGGCGCATTTTCCAGCGCCATGTGGAGGCGGAGCCCATGACCATCACCCTGCCCCTTCCCTTAGACCATACCGCGCATAAAGGCCGCTTTTCGCTCCCGCCAGGCGAAGAGGCGGTCAAGACCACTGAAGCCCCGGGCTTAAGGCCGGAATAATCCTCCGAACCGGACAGAGGGGCGGCCATGCGCCATAGGCGCTGG
>CAYPTM010000410.1:0-2351 GCA_964413345.1 uncultured Elusimicrobiales bacterium | reverse complement strand
AGGGAGAGCCTCTCGTTCCCGGCGCGTTTCACCCTGCTGGCCGCCATGAATCCTTGCCCCTGCGGCCACGCCGGCAATCCGGAAAAGCCCTGCACCTGCACGCCGCTTCAGATACGCAAGTACCGGTCCCGCATATCCGGGCCGCTGCTGGACAGGATAGATTTGACCGTCAGCCTTTCCCCTGTAAAATACGGGGAGTGGCGCGGCGGCCCCGGCGGGGAAAGCTCCGCCTCGGTCCGCGCGAGGGTTCTCGCGGCGCGCCGCATGCAGGAGGAACGGCTTAAAGGCTCGCCGGCCACGGCCAACGCCTTTATGAGCGTCCGCCAGATACACGAGCACTGCCGCATTCCGGAAAGCGGAGGAAGGATACTTGAAACCGCGATGAAAAGGCTGGGCCTCTCGGCCCGAAGTCTTGATAAAATACTGAAAGTGGCCCGCACGATAGCGGATTTGGAAGGGAAGGCGGAAATAGCCAGCGAACATATAATGGAAGTCATACAATACCGGAGCTTCGACCGTTCCGGCTTAACGGAGCAGACACTATGAAGACGACTATAGCCGTAGCCTTAATGCTGGGGGGAGTGTCGTTAACGCAGGCCGGGCAGGATGCCACGCCCGCGCCGGAGGAAACATCCGTTTATGTGGTCGCCAACGGGGACAGCCTGTGGAAGCTGGCCGGCAAGCATTACGGGAATCCCGACGCCTGGCCGCTGATTTACAAGCTTAACAAGGATTCGATAAAGAATCCCCACTGGATTTTCCCCGGGCAGACGATAACCGTGCCCGCCGCGTTCTGCTCTCCGCGCAAGGCGGAGGAAGCCGCCGCGTCAAAAAAGGATGAGCCGGCCCCCGAAGACGTTGTCGTGGTCAAGGAAGAGGGGACTGGCGCTTTCGAGGAAGTTGGCGCGGAGGGGCTTATCAGCACGGGCGCGGATATAAAGCCAGCGCAGGCGGTCAAGGAAGCTGCTCCCGAAGAGGTTTCGTCTTCGGCTTCCGCGTCCGTCGCGCCCGCCAAACCCAAGCCGGTCATAACCGTGGGCGGCGGCACCGCCAGCGTCGGCGGCGGGGTGGAAACCCAGCCTCCGGCCCAGCCGCCCGCATACGTGGAACCTCCCAAGAATTTCAGCACCAAGGAAAAAGTAGCCTGGGGCAACATACCCAAGAACACCGTGTCGGAAATAATGCCCAAGGACCAGATATGGGGCTTCCCCTATGAGGCCTCGCGCCAGGTTCCGGCGGACTGGAAAGAAGACGGAACCGTAAAGAGCTGCGACCCGGAAAATGAATTCGACGAAACCGCGTCCGACGAAGACCTTATAGTCGTGGATATGAAGGCCAAGGTGGCGGTGGGCGATTCTCTCACCGTGTACCGCCGCAGCGATTACGTCCGCGACGCCAAGGGCAAGCGCGTCGGCCTGCGCATAGCCGTCTCCGCGTTGCTTGAGGTGGAGAAAATAGAGGACGGCAGGATTTTCGCCCGGGTCAGGAAACTGGTCAATCCCGTCAGCAACGGTGACCTTATAAAGAAGGAATGAATCCGGCCACAAGATGAGCGGCAATTCACGGCACGAAGGTTTTTGCGCCATTATCACGGAAGGACTGAAGCGGGAGTCCATGTCCCTGCGGGAGCTTTGCCGCCGCAGCAGGATTGACCCTTCCCTTCTCTCCAAGATGCTGGCGGGCAAGCGCAACCCTCCGCAGGACGACGAAACTCTCTCCGCGCTGGCGCGCGCCCTCAATGAATCCGAGGACGAGGTTTTTCTTTCGGTGGGCCGGCTTCCTTCCTCCTGGTCCCGTTTGTGCAGCGACAGGAATCTGCGCAGCCGGGTGGGAGAAATGCTGTCCGGGCGGACGGCGCGGCCCGGGGCCGTTATCCGTGCCGTTGCCGGACGCGATGTCACGGCGGGCCCCGCGCGGCGGGACGCAGCCATGCCGGATGAGCTTCTGTAGCATGGACACCAACAAGGCCGAGCGGGACAAGCTGGCTCTCATCAAGGCAAACGCCTTCACCTATCTGCGCTCGGACTGGTATGACAGGCTTGTGGCCGCTTTTGGCGGCCCGGCCGGAGTGCTGGAGCGCTCCCCGCAGGAGCTGTCTCGCGAGGGCGGCTTTTCGGCCGAGACAGCGGCGAGTTTTTTGTCCGAGGCGGCGGCTCTTGACGCGGAGGACGAGCTGGAAAAGTCCGCCGCGGCCGGCGTTTCGATAATCACCCGGGGAGAGCCGGGCTACCCGGAAGGGCTGTCCGACCTTTATGACGCCCCGCTGGCGGTTTATGTGAAGGGCTGCGCTCTTTCCTCCGCGCCTAAGCTGGGTATGGTAGGCACGCGGCAGGTGTCCCCTTACGGGGCGC
>CAYPTM010000409.1:0-2354 GCA_964413345.1 uncultured Elusimicrobiales bacterium | reverse complement strand
TATAAAGCTGGATTTTCCCGATTTTTCCGCCTACTGCGCCGCAATGGAGGGCAAGAAATGAAGAACAGGTTTCCCGATTCGGTCCTTACCCGCCGCACCCGCCCGCAGGAGCCGGACCTGCGCAGCGAGTATTTCCGCGACCAGACAAAGATAATACATTCCCTGCCGTTCCGTCGCCTAAAGCACAAGACGCAGGTTTTCTTCGCGCCGGAAAACGACCATATCTGCACCCGCATAGAGCACGTCCTTCACGTTGCCACGATAGCCGCCACGGTCTGCCGGGGCCTCAACAGCGGCGGCTGGTCGCTGGACCCGGACCTGGCCTACGCCATCGGCCTCGGGCACGACCTGGGCCACGCGCCTTTCGGTCATTCCGGAGAGATGGCGCTCTGTGAGAAGCTTGGCGCGAAGCGCGCCTTCCTGCACGAGCTGAACAGCTACCGCGTGGTGGAGAAGGTCGCAAACGAGGGGCGCGGCCTCAATCTCACTTTCGCCGTCAAGGACGGCATCATGTGCCATAACGGGGAGAATTTCGAGATAAACCTGCTCTCCCCGTCCAAAGAGGTCAACGACCTTGAATCCATAAAGGACCGCAATCATCTCCCCTCCACCTGGGAAGGCTGCATAGTCCGCATGGCGGACAAGATGGCCTACCTGGGCCGGGACATAGAGGACGCCATAACCGCCCGCTTCATCTCCCGCGACGACATCCCGGAAGAGATTGCCCGCGAACTCGGCGAAACAAACGGAGAGATAATCGGCGCGCTCGTGTCCGACCTGATAGAGAATTCCCTCCGGGAAGGGGCCATTGGTTTTTCCGCGCAGCGCTACGCCCTCCTAAAGCGGCTGAAGGAATTCAATTACGAGAACATATATTTCCATCCCCGGCTTGAAGGCTATGTCATATATGTGCGGCGGATGATAAGCTATCTCTACGACCATTTCGGCGCCGCGCTGGAAAAATACGGCGAGGATTACGAGGCCATGTCCCGCTCTCCCGAAGAGGCCGACCGGGCCTTCGCCGGCTATATGCTCAAGCTGCGCGATTTTTACCGCGGGGAATCGCATGACGTCATACTGATGGACTATATATCAGGCATGACTGATTCCTATGTGCTCAAGTGCGTAAGGCGCCTCTTTTTACCCGAACCATTGTCTTTCCCTAAATAAGGTTGTTTAGACGCTGATAAAAAGCGGTTATGCTATAGTATAATAAGAGGATGGGATTACCCATTTCCCTGGGTGCCGGGCTGTTTTTCCGCCGGTGCGCTTGTTCTGGGGGGGCGGATGGGAGAGTAGCACTTTGAAAAGTAATAATTCTGGCCGCCTGCAGGAATTTGCCCGCAGGCTGGAAAACGCTAGGAAAAAGGCTGGTCTGACCCAGACACAGGCCGCCTCCCGGCTTGGCATAACTCAGCCCCACCTTTCCAAAATAGAGAACGGACAAATCCGGCTGGACATATTCCAGCTGGGCGCCTTTGCTCGCGCTTACGGACTGGACCCCTCCTATTTCCTTGCCTCTGGTCCGAAGGCGGAGTTGCCTTCCGTCGGCCTCAGTTCTTCCTGGCGCAGGGACATCGCCGACAGTTCCCCCCATCTTATAATCCTGCTGGACCTGCACGGCAAATGCGTTTACGCGAACGAGATGTCTTCCGCCGTTTTCGGTTGCGTTCCGGAGCAGATTGTAGGTAAAAAGCTTTCTTCCTTTCTCAGGGGCGATGCCGCCAAGGGTTTTGACTCTACGCTGGCTTCCTGCGGCGGAGTGGCGCCTCTGGTTTTTGAGACCTACCTGCGCCGCGCCGATGGCGCCATCATCGCGGTGGAAATACAGGTCATGCCTTACAGCGATGCCGAGTCCGCCATGTCGGGGTATTCCTGCGCCATAAGGGACAAGACCGCCGCCAAGGAAGCGGAGATGACGGAACGCCGCCGCCTTCAGGCCGAACGCCTGCTTTCCGACATAAGCCGTTCGTTCATAAAGGTCCGTTACGACTATTTTTCCACCGAGGTGGAGACGGCCCTCT
Source organism: uncultured Elusimicrobiales bacterium (assembly GCA_964413345.1). Taxonomy (GTDB): domain Bacteria; phylum Elusimicrobiota; class Elusimicrobia; order Elusimicrobiales; family Elusimicrobiaceae; genus CAYPTM01. The sequence goes on along the minus strand of CAYPTM010000409.1, from coordinate 330 downwards.
CCCGCATAAGCGAGTTCATGGGGGCCCGGGAATCCTGCCTGCACTTCGCCAACGCCGATTTTTCCGACATAGCAAAAACTTATGTCCATTCCTTCACTCGCTCGTCCCATTGCGGTCTGGCGGGCAATTCGAAGGAAATCCTCCAGCTCATGCCCTGGCTGCTGTCCAAGGTCAGGAAAAACATTCCCCTTTTCGCAAATGACATTTCCGCCCTGCCGGCCCAGGCCCAGGGAGAGAAGAAGGTCTGGGCCAAGGCTGGGCTGAAGGGAATATACGTCATGCCGGTCTGCGTGCTGCGCAACGTCAGGGCCACTCTGTGCATAGGCTTCG
>CAYPTM010000408.1:0-2358 GCA_964413345.1 uncultured Elusimicrobiales bacterium | reverse complement strand
GTGCAGTATTACATGTGCAATAAATTGGTTTTCCGCCTGTCTGGCAGCAAGCATGTCTCAAACGCCATTTCCGTGCTTGTAACATGGGCCATATACCCCCTGACCAATTTGTATAACCGAGGGGCAATAACTGAATTTGCGGCGACCACTTTGGCTTTTGTCGCGCTGTGCATATTCCTGCTTCTTGTTTTGGACAGCGAACATTTCCAGGGCAAGACCAGGGCGAGATATCTGGCGTATTTCTGCATAAGCGTGGTTCTGTGCGTGGGCACGCATCCGATAACCGCCATGTTATTCATGATAAGCCTGCTCTTTATATGCGTGATTTTTCTGCCTTTTACACTGGACTTCATAAAACGCGACAAAACCTGTTGCATAACGCTTGCCGTCATTTCCCTGGTTTTAATATTTCCCGTGGCATATCCAGTGCTTGTAAACCATGACTTGCACATCCTGAAAGGAAACGGTGTTGTTTGGTTTTCTAACGGAATAGACAGTTGGCTGCACAGATTCAGCCCTTTAGTGTCCGCGGTCGATGAGCGGATAGCGACGAGGGGAATCGCCCACGTCAGCACGCCATACCTGGATACCCAGGTTAATATGTGCCTCCTGTTCCTGGGCATGCTGCTTTTTAAATTTGCCAGCAGAAACAAAGAGCATATATATGCCAAGCACCTCGGAGTCTCGGTTTTCTTCTCGCTCGCATACTTTTTAATGGCCAATCTGCTTTCACTTTCCACCCAGGCATATCAATACTTGCCTGGAATAGTGTCCACCGTCCAGTTTTGCTACAGGATGGTCACCTACCAGAACCTTGCCATATTCGTCATGATTGCGATGCTGCTGGTTTTCAGCAGGATAAGAATTCGCGACTCGCAGTTTTTCGCCATTGGACTGACGGCAATTCTGACGCTTTCCCTTTCGTCTGTCCTGATAAAAACCGAACACATCTACGCCGTAAAAAATATCCGCATGAACACGGGCGTGGAGCGGTACGAGTCCTTCCCGACCACATACTACTCAAGAGCAGATTATACGAGCCGCGGTATTCCTGAAATTATCGGTCCCGTTGAGAACGATATTACTTTTCCGGTCAGCCAAAAACCATTCGGCCGGCTTGAGCAGCTTTCCATTGATGCAGCAAAAGCAGGATGGTTCAAATCCAACATAGCAAGATTCAGATGGAACAAGATTTATGTCGACGGGAAAGAACTGGACTCGAAGGATATCAAGGGCTGGGGAAACTACCTGGTTTTGCGCCTTGACGCGGGGAAACACACGCTGAAAGCGGTTTGTGCCCCGCCCAGTTTCTATGCGCATGCAAGGAACTTTGCCATATTCGCATTATTTGCGCTGATTCTGACGGCATTAAGTGATGGATTCATAGGCATGCTGCGCAGCATTTTGCAGTCCAGAGCAAACCGCAATCAATAGAACACGCCTCTGAAAGCCCACACATCCATGCCCTGAACCGCCAGCCCATCACAGTAACCCGCACAACCGTCAGCAAAACAATACTTCCGTTCAAAATTGTCGTTTCCGAACATCAAGGGAAGCCACTCCACCCATTAAGAAAACTGTAGTCAAAAGCATAAAAACGCCCGCAAGCGTTTCCGTTTGCGGGCGGGAAAACTTCAGACTGAACTGCCGGGTTACTGCAACTGGGACAGATCGGCAACGGTGCCTAGAAGCCGGTGCATGTCGGACACGAGGGCTATGCGGTTGCGCTTGATGTCCGGGTCCTTGTCCATGACCATGACCTTGTCGAAGAATGCGTCCACGTAAGGCTTGAGCCCTACCATGTTCTTCAGCGCGCCCTCGAAATCGTCCTGCGCGAGGGGGTGGCCCGCCATGCCGGACAGCGACGGCTCCACCGCGGCGCGGACCTTCTTGAGCTGCGCGTAAAGCGAAGCCTCAGCGTCGTTGCGGCCAAGAAGGGTCTCATCAACGCCGTCCTGCGCGCCTTCGGCCTGCTTGAGTATGTTTGAAACGCGCTTGTACGATCCGGCTATGGACTCGAAGTCCGGGTTTTTCCTGACGTTGTGCAGAGCCTGCACGCGCTGGAAAACCTCGACCAGCGGACGGGCGGACGGGCCCGTGGCGAATTTCTTAACCGCGCGCACCTCGTCGAAGAGGAGGCCCTTCTCCGCGAAAACGTTCTCGGCCCTCTGCCAGACGAAATCCTCTATCTGGGCCAGCACCGCGGCCCGGTCAAAACCGGCTTTGTCGGTATAGTCCGCAGCGCACAGCTCGAGTGCGCGGGAAGCAAGGGCGCGCACCGATATCGGGATATTCTTCTCAAGCAGGATGCGCACCGCGCCAAATGCCTGGCGGCGCAGGCCGAGCGGGTCTTCCGAC
>CAYPTM010000407.1:0-2366 GCA_964413345.1 uncultured Elusimicrobiales bacterium | reverse complement strand
CAAGGATAAACTGGACATACTGTTCAGGCCTTTCGTGCAGGGCGACACCTCCACCACCCGCAAATACGGGGGGACGGGCCTTGGGCTTTACATCACCAAACGCATAGTGGAACTTATGGGCGGCGAAATATCGGTGGAGAGCCAGCCAGGCAAGGGCAGCACTTTCATTTTCACCGCGGTTTTCGAGCAGATGGAAGAGCCGGCCCCGAACACGCCGGTCGCGGCCGCGCCTAAAATACCTGAAAAGGTATCCAATCCGGCCTACAGGGGCCTGCCGGCCCTGGTGGTTGACGACAACTCCGTAAGCCGGAAACTGGCGGCCATAATAGTCGCGAAAATGGGCTTCGCGGTCGAGGAAGCCGTGGACGGCAATGCCGCGATAGCCTGCATGCGCGGAAAGAAATACGCCCTTGTGCTGATGGACGTGCAGATGCCGGAAAAAGACGGGCTGGATGTCACGAAGGAATGGCGGCAGGTTGAAGCGGAGTCAGGCGGCGGCCATGTACCCATAGTGGGGCTGACGGCCCTGGCGCTTAAAACCGACAGGCAGAAATGCCTGGACGCGGGCATGGACGAATATCTTACTAAACCGGTAAAGCAGCAGGATCTTGAAGCGGCGATAGGGAAGCTGATAAACAAGGCCTGATATGAGCGACAACACAAATAACGGCGCCAGACGGAACTTTTCAATAATGCCCGCCTGCGCCATGATGTCCGTGGCCGTGGCCCTTTCGCTGCTACTGGTCAAATGGCAGAGCGGAAGCGGAGGCATGTCCTCTTTCTGGTATCTGGTCATTTTCCTGTTTCTGACCGGACTTTTCGTTTTTTTCGCCAAAACGCACGAACGGCAGGCCGAAGACTCCAGGAACGCGGAGGAACAGACCCGGCGCAAGCTGCAGGCGGTGTTCGACAGCGCCTCGGAAGGCCTTTTCGTCTTTTCCCGCGAAGGAAAAGTCCTCGACGCAAACCCCGCCGCGATGCGCCTTATCGGCGCCAGCAGCCAGACCATTGACGCACTTTCCACGTCCGCCATCATAAAGGGCCCGCAGGCGGAAATGATACTCAACAGCCTGGTGGAGCCCCGCGCTTCGGACGAAGCTATCCTGCCGGCCACAATACAGCGGATGGACGGCACCACCTTCCCCGGCGAAATATCCATACGGGACATAACCTGGGACGGAAGCCCGGCCGCGCTGGCGCAGGTACATGATGTCGGCGAAAAAATGGACAGGGAGCGCAAACTGCAGCAGGCCCTCAACGACATGCGGCTTATGGCCGAAAACGCGCGGGTCGGCTGGTTCCGGCTTGACGTCCGCAGCGGCATAATGACCCTTTCCAGCGAAGCCCTCTCCATCCTTGGCATCTCCCTGCCGCCCACCATGCCCTTCGCCACCATGTCATGGGAAACCTTCCTTAAGGAGAGAGTGCATTCCGAGGACCGGCAGTGGCTTGACGCGGTCTACAGGGAAACCGCCGCCGGGGCGCCCATTTCCCGCAAAAGGAAGATGGACTGCCGGGCCCTGCACGCATCCGGCAAGACGATACAGCTTACCCTGCACGTGCTGGAGGCGGACTCCACCCAGATACGCTGCATAATGCGTGACACCACAGAAGCGCATGAAGCCCAGAAAGCCCTGCAGGACAACGAGGAGCGCAACAGGCTCCTGTCGGACCTGTCCTTCGAAGGGCTGGTAATACACCAGAACAACCGCATCGTGGACGCGAACAAGACCGCCATACTGATGGCGGGCTGCAACTCTCTTGATGAATTGAAAAACAGCGGCGATGTGATAGACAATTTCGTGGCGCCGGCGGCACGGGAGGAAGTGCGCAAGCGGCTGCAGGAGAACTTCACCGGAAGTTATATCTGCACCATGCAGCGGAAAAACGGCGGGTTTGTGGAATGCGAACTCACCGTAAAAAACATCCTGTACCGTGGCGCCCCTGCACGCGCGGTTTCCCTCCGCAACATCACGCAAAGGCTGGCCGCAGAGGAGAAAATCAAGAACCAGGTCAAGTTCCTCCGCACCCTCATCGAGACCATGCCCCTGCCCGTATTCTACAAGGATATCGAGGGCCGCTACCTGGACTGCAACCCCGCCTACGAGAAAATGGTGGGCATGAAGGCCGCCGACATAATCGGCAAGACGGTTTTTGAAATAGGCTACAACTACAACCAGGCGGAGTTCCTGCACAACATGGACATGGAACTGCTGCGCAAGGGCGGCACCCAGGCATACGAAACAGAACTGGATTCCTCCACGCAGGGGCATCGTTCCGTAATCTTCAACAGGGCCGTGTATTACGAGGTGGACGGCCGCCCCGCGGGCCTCGTCGCCGTCGCCGACCCGGTCAAGGCCTCGGCC
>CAYPTM010000406.1:0-2389 GCA_964413345.1 uncultured Elusimicrobiales bacterium | reverse complement strand
ATCGCCCTTTTATTATAAAGCGCTGCATTAAGTCGCACGAATGAAGCAGAGGGTGGAATACATCCATCTGAACGTTCGAAACGGCGAAGCCGGCTGAAAATTTTTCGGAAAGGGTCCGGGAAAACCCTTTTTATAAAAAGGGTTTTCCCGGAAACGTTTTTGGGAGTTCAACGATGAAAGCAGTGGTCGCCCCCAACGCCTTCAAATCCTGCATCGGCGCTTCCGCCGCGGCGGAGGCGCTCGCCCGCGGTTTCCGCAGGGCAGGTGCGTCGTCCGTGGACCTGATGCCGGTTGCAGACGGCGGGGACGGGCTTGTCGAAGTGCTCCTCGCGGTGGGCGGAGGGCGTGTCAGGCGGGCTTCCGTCACCGGTCCCTTTGGAAATCCCGTGCCGTCTTCCTTTGCCCTGCTTAAGGACGGTTCGGCCGTCATCGAGATAGCGCGGGCCAGCGGCCTCGCTCTCTGCAGGGGGATGCGCCTGCGTCCCATGACAGCCACCTCGCGCGGGACGGGGGAATTGCTTTTGCGTGCTCTTGAATGCGGCGCCGGCAAAATCTATGTGGGACTGGGCGGTTCCGCCACCAACGACGGCGGGGCGGGCATGGCGGGGGCGTTGGGCGTCCGTTTTCTGGATTCACGCGGGCATGAACTGCCGGACGGCGTTAGGGCTCTCGCCCGCCTGTCCGCCATAGACATGGCCGGGGTTGACCGCCGCCTCTCCGGGACTTCTGTTTTCGCGCTGACGGATGTGCGCAATCCTCTCCTCGGCCCTCGCGGTTCGGCAAGGGTTTACGGGCCCCAGAAGGGGGCGTCCCCGTCGCAGGTGGAGGCGATGGAGGAAGCCCTCTCGAATTACGCCCGTGTCATCCGGCGCGATACCGGGATTGCGGTCGGGCGGGTTCCTGGTTCCGCCGCAGCCGGCGGCATAGCCGCCGGGCTGATGGCGTTCTGCGGGGCCAGAATCGTGGACGGAGCGGCACTGGTCCTTGAAATGTGCGGGGCCGCGGGACGTATGAAGCGGGCAGACCTTGTCGTGACCGGGGAGGGCAGCTTTGACCGGCAGACCCTTTTCGGCAAGGCGCCGTTTGCAGTAGCTAAGCTCGCCGGAAGCTGCGGGAAGCCGGTCGCGGTAGTGGCGGGGCGTGTCGCCTTGTCGGATGCGGAACTGCGGCGCGGCGGCATTGCCCGGGCGGTTGACCTCAGCGTAATGGCCGGTTCCAGCGAGGCGGCGATGAAAGACACCGCCCGCCTGCTTGAAAAGGCCGCGTTCTTTCTTCTTGAGGACATTAAAAAAGCGCATTCCCGGGGAACGCGCTTCTGAATCCATTCCAATTGTAAATTTTTCAGGCCAGCGTCCTGGTGAAGAACTCCCGGACGCGTTTTTTGTATTCCTCGCCGCCCACCTCTGCGCACTTGCCGTGCGTGGCGCCCGGAACCAGCCAGAGTTCTTTCGGTTCTCCGGCGGTCTTGAAGAGGGCCTGCGCGTCCTTTATGCCGCACAGTTCGTCATGGCTGCCGTGTATCATGAGGAGCGGGCGCGGGGCTATTTTGGAAAGCCAGAATTTCGGGCTGTACTCTTCAGGGTCCTGCTTGAGTTTCGCCCGCACGAAGAACAGTGCCAGATGGACGAATGGATAGTAGGGGATTTTCATGTGAATCCAGGCCCAGCGTCCGACCGTCTTTTCGTAGGAATCGAAGCAGGCCTCAAGCAGCAGCGACTTCACGGTGGAGTCGTGCGCCACGCTATACACCGCCACGGACGAACCCATCGAGAGGCCGTAAACGCCGAGGTGTTTGGATTCCTCTTCCTTATGTGTTTTGAGGAACTCCAGCGCGGCTTCCAGGTCCCTTGTTTCGAGATAGCCCACGGTGGACATGTTGCCGTCGGATTCCCCGGCGGCTCTGAAATCGAAGTACATGAGGTTGAAGCCGGCCTCGTGTAGGAAATGGGTGTGCTGGAGCATGTCGCCCCGGTTGTTGCCCATGCCGTGGAGGACAAGGACTGTCTTGTCGCTTTCCTCCGGCGCGGAAATGAACCAGCCGCGCAGCATGATGCGGTCTTTGGTGAGGAAGCTTATCTTCTCGTAGGGGAGGCGGAACATGTCCGGGAATACGGTGAGGGGGACGCGCCTCTTTGGGTTAAAGAGAATGGTCTTGCTATGGTGCCAGGAGGCCCATAGCGTTATGCCTGCCGTGATGATCAAAACGGTTAATAGCCATATCCATATCATATCCCAGTAAGTCTAGCATTTGCTCCCGTTTCCCTTCAAACGCCGGTATGTCGCCTCCCGGGGGCGGGATGACCTTCGTCGTGAAATTTGCTAAAATATCTTGCTGTCCGGTGCAGCCGCTTACGCCGGCGCTTAAATTTACGCTCTTTCAAGTTCGGTA
>CAYPTM010000405.1:0-2395 GCA_964413345.1 uncultured Elusimicrobiales bacterium | reverse complement strand
TCAAGAAGTGGAAAACGAAATAGGATGTTTGGGTCAGGTTATCGATTCGAGACAAGAAAAGCTTTTTGGCTTGGAGAATTCACCCAAGCCAAAAAGCTTGTCAAAGAGCGTCTATCTACTGCTCCGGAAGACTACGCCGCATGGATGGACCTTTATTTTCTCAACGTTGCGGATAACAAGCCTGCTGAGTCTAGAGACTGCCTTTGCAAGGCATTGAGCCTAAACCCAATGGCCTATTGTTGTTTAGGCGAATCGTCAATTCTATCGTTTCGAGAAGTTTGCATTTTGACGGATCATGATTATTCGGAGATGCTTGGTGTCAAAAAGAGATGAAATAGTAGCGAGAGCAAGGCAGTTGTTTTCCGCCAGCCGCCTTGAAGAAACGAGAAATGTCCTTCAATCTTGCTTAGTCCAAGAGAGCGAAGATCCATATCTATTGATGAATTTGTACTTTGTTTCTGTGGCGCTTGGGGACAATGCAGGTGCCAAGGAGTTCTTTGACAAGGTACAAGAAACGTGTCCTATTCGCTGTTTTGATCTTGGAGAGAATTCGATTCTGAACTTTTCGAAACGCTGAGAAATTGAAGCGTTTGACTTGTTTTATTCGTCATTCGCGATAAGGGATGTGCTTGTTTGGCAGGTCCGCCCGACTACGTTTGGTGGCGACCACTGGTGACCGGCGGCAGGGACTGTGAGCATCCGCGACGGCAATGACTGACCGATGATTTCCGCCCTGAGCCGGGCGGCGGCCGTGGTTGGGCCGCCGGTGGGGGGGGAGTTCATTCGAAGAAATTTCAAGAGGGGTGCGGAGCGACGAGGGAGCGCGAGCCAGGAGGGCGAGCGTGGTGGCGACTGAGGAGCGGAGCGGGGTGAATTGAAATTTCAGCCCCCCTGATGAGATGGTTGCCCCCCAAAGCTTTGATAAAGGGGCTCCCTGACCATGAAGGGGTCAGCCAAGGATGGGGGGTTTGGGGGGCAACCTTCGGCGAGGGGGGCGGTTCGAATGGACGGAATCCCGGGGGCGCCCAGCCCACGGCGCGCGGTAGCGCGCACCCGGCGGTCGTGGAAGGTAACGGGTCCCGCAGAGTGGGGTTCGTCTTCGACGACACAGAATGACAATGTATTACGGTAGCTGACAGAGAGGGTCCGCGGCCCAGACAAGCGCAGCCGATCAAACCGCGATATAGTCCGCCTCTGATGTCGGCTTCGGGGCCTTCTTGCCGTCCTCGGCCAGGCCTTCGAGGTGAAATTCGAGGGCTTCGTGAATCGCCTTCTTGACCTCGGCGGGCGTCTTGCCCGTGGCGACACAGCCCGGGATGTCAGGGATATAGGCCGAGTAGTTCTTGCCGGCTTTCTCGATGACGACTAGATACTTCATGGTTTCTTCCCCTTCAAACGCGCCTGCTTCAAGATGCTGTTGAGCGTGCCGGGTGCCAGATCATCGCCGGGATTTCCCGAGATGGTCACACGCCCCGGCTTGATCGGATGCTTGAACTGCCGATGATTCGTGCCTTTGCGGGCCACCATGACCCAACCGCCATCGAGCAACATTCTGATGGCCTCTCGGACCGTTACGGTCATGTTATCTGCCCAACAGATGCCCGATTTGAGAGCGCTTCACCAAGCTGTCTAGCAGAATCACCAACGCTTGCTGGTCTTCGGCAGACAGCTTGTCTATCTCATGATAGAGCTGATGGAGCTTGGGATTGCGTAACTTCAAACCCTGTCTGTCTGACGGTTTTTCGCGACCGGTCAGTTCGTCGAGACTTGCATGAAAAATATCGGCGATCTTCACCAGGGTGTCTAGCCGAGGGACGGCAACTCCACGCTCCCACCGATTATAGACACGAGGGCTGATAGCCAACAACTCGGAGACCTGGCTTTGCTTCAAGCCTCGGTAAATCCGCAACGATTTGAGGATTTTCGCGAATTCCTTCATGCCGATCTCGATTGTCCAATTTGTCATCATTGTAAGGCACCTTTCTCGCGACCTTGCAAAACATAGACGTTATAGTCTATAACAAGAACATCATTATAGTCTATTGACCGATTTTCAGGAGGTGCCACACATGCCCCGCGTTCCCCCCGATGAAATCGAGCGTTTGAAGCAAGAGGTATCGGTGCAGCGTCTCGCCGAAGCGCGGGGCATCGAACTGAAACCGCACGGCCAGGACCTGATCGGCCGGTGCCCGTTCCACGAGGACCACGAGCCGAGCCTGGTGATCACCCCCGCCAAGAATCTCTGGCACTGCCTCGGGGCCTGCGGCACCGGCGGCACGGTCATCGATTGGGTGATGAAGACCGAGGGCGTCAGCTTCCGGCACGCGGTCGAGATCCTGCGGGAAGGTGCAACGTCGACCGGACCGGCGAAGGGGTTCCGGAGCAACCGCCGCCG
>CAYPTM010000404.1:0-2400 GCA_964413345.1 uncultured Elusimicrobiales bacterium | reverse complement strand
GCGGGCGCCATAGTCATGGACGTGCTCGCCTCCAACGACGGGCGTGCGGACCACGAGAAGATAGAGCGCATACGCCAGCTCCGCCCCGACATGATTCTCCTTTCCGGCGGCACCGACGGCGGCACCGTAACCCATGTGGTGGAGCTCGCCCAGTTCATCTCCGCTGCCGACCCTCGTCCCAGGCTCGGCCAGTCCTACAAGCTTCCCCTTATTTTCGCGGGCAACAAGTCTGCCCGGCCCCAGGTGGAGGAGATACTCGGCGCCAAGACGGCCCTTTACATCACCGACAACCTCCGCCCCGTGCTTGAGCGCGAAAACCTCATGCCTGCCCGCCACAAGATTCACGACATATTCCTCGAACACGTCATGCAGCAGGCGCCCGGCTATCCGAAGCTTATTGCCATGGCGCACGCGCCCATCATGCCCACCCCCGCGGCCGTGGGCATCATGACCGAGAAATTCGCCCGCGCCAACAACTACAACGTGCTGGCCGTGGACATCGGCGGTGCCACCACCGACGTTTTTTCTGTTTTCGGCACTGTTTTCAACCGCACCGTCAGCGCCAACCTGGGAATGAGCTATTCCATTTCCAACGTCATGGCCGAGGCCGGCCTCGACAACGTGCTGCGCTGGCTGCCTTTCGATATAGAGGAGCAGGACCTCCGCAACCGTATCAAGAACAAAATGATACGCCCCACCACGGTGCCCCAGACCATACAGGACCTCATGGTTGAGCACGCCATATCGCGCGAGGCCCTTCGCCTGGCTTTTGACCAGCACTGCAAGCTGGCCGTGGGCCTCAAGGGCGTGCAGCAGGAACGCACCATATCCGACGCCTTCGACCAGACGGCTTCCGGTCAGTCACTCATCAATCTGATGGACCTCAACTATATAATAGGAAGCGGAGGCATTCTGGCCCACTCGCCGCGCCGCGCGCAGTCCATGATGCAGATGATGGACGCCTACCAGCCGCACGGCGTGACATACATGGCCGTGGACTCCATATTCATGATGCCACACCTTGGCGTTCTTTCCGAGGTCAATGAAAAAGCCGCTCTTGACGTCTTCTACAACGACTGCCTGGTCAAGATAGGAACCTGCGTCGCTCCCGTCGGCATAGCCAAGGAAGGCGAGAAGATTCTGGAATACAAGTACAAGCTGGAAGACGGCAAAACGGGAGAGGGCGAGCTGAAGTTCGGCGACATCGTTCACATCCCCTGCGATAAGAACGGAACGATGCAGCTGCGCCCCATGAAGAAATTCAACGTCGGAAAGGGGCCCGGCGAATCGTTCGAGACCAAGATAGAGGGCGGAGTGTTCGGCCTGGTGTTCGACGGCCGCGGCCGCCCGTTCGACCTGCCCAAGGACAGCGCCGCCCGCCGCGCCGCCCTCAACAAGTGGGCGAAGGCAATGGACCTTTATCCGGAGCACGACTGAGCGCTGCTCAGAGGAGAGCGATAATATATGGCTCACGCATACACACCGGGACTTAAAGTCATACCCTGCATGGTTGTCAGGAAGAAACGCCTCCTGCCCATACCCGGCAGGCTCAAGGTTAAAATAGGCGACATCGTGAAAGCGAATGACATTGTCGCCGAGACTGAACTGCCTGGAAAGGTTCACTCCGTCAACGTGGCGAACCGCATGGGCGTGTCGGCCAAGGAAATGATAGAGTTCCTCAAGGTGAAGCAGGGGGACACGGTGAAGGCCGGACAGGTCATAGCCGAGAACAAGCCCTTCATTTCCTGGTTCAAGACGACGGTAGAATCTCCCGTCACCGCCACGATTGAAACCATTTCCGAGGTCACGGGCCAACTCCTTCTGCGCGAGCCGCCGAAGATCCTTGCCCTGCAGGCTTACGTGGACGGCAAGGTCGTCGAGGTCTACGAGAAGTTCGGCGTTACCGTGGAAACCGAGGGCGCTTTCATTCAGGGCATATTCGGCGTCGGCGGAGAAACCAACGGCGAAATAGCGGTGGCCGTATCCAGCCCCGATGAAGAACTCCTCGCCGAGGACCTGCTCGACTCCCACAAGGGCAAGATAGTTGTGGGCGGCAACCATGCCGGCTGGGACACCATACAGAAGGCCAAGGCCATTGGCGTCAGCGCTCTTGTCGTCGGCGGCATACACGACAAGGACCTCAAGCAGATGCTGGGCTACGACATCGGCGTTGCGATTACCGGACATGAGCAGATAGGCCTTACCCTTATAATAACCGAAGGCTTCGGCCTCATCCCCATGGCTGAATACACCTTCAAGCTGCTTAAGGCGCGCGAGGGACAGAAGGCCTCCATTTCCGGGGCCACCCAGATCCGCGCCGGCGTCATGCGCCCGGAAATCATCGTCCCCGGCATTCCCGAGAACGTTTCCATCTGCCGCGAGGATATGCGCGGGGCCACA
>CAYPTM010000403.1:0-2411 GCA_964413345.1 uncultured Elusimicrobiales bacterium | reverse complement strand
GTATGCGCCCGCTCCTCCGTCGGCGTGGGAGAAGGCGGCTTCATGACCATGGCCCCCGCTTACCTGATGGAAAAGTTCCACGTGTCGCGGCGTTCAATGGCCATGTCCCTTTTCACCATGGCGCTGCCGATGGGCAGCGCCATAGGCTATCTTCTTGGAGGCTGGCTTGGCAGGCAGTTCGGCTGGAGGGACGCTTTCATGATAGTGGGTGTGCCAGGCATACTGCTCGGCCTCATGGCGTTCACGCTGGACGATTCGGAACACGGTAAAAAAACCGCCGCTTCAGCCCCGAAGCTGAAGGATTACGCCGTCCTATTCAAAAACAAACCCTACATGTACACTTCGCTTTCGATGGCAGCCTCTACGTTCTCGCTGGGTGGGCTGGCGGCGTGGATGCCGAGCTACTTCAACCGCTACCTCGGTCTGGACGTGGCCAGGGCGGGCATGCTTTTCGGGGCAATAACGGTGGTGGCGGGAGCGGCGGGAACGCTTCTCGGCGGCTGGCTTGCCAACAGGCTCCAGAAGCGGGACCCTGCGGCTAATTTCACCGTGACGACATGGGCCTTTTTCGTCAGCATACCCTTCGGAGTGGCGGCCTGCCTGGCAAACGGACTGGCGGCAGTAGTGGCTCTCTTCTTCGTCGCGATAATGCTGGTGTTCGCCTATTCCGGCCCGCTGAATGCCGCCATAGTGGATTCCACGCCGGAAGCAATACGTTCCATGGCTTTTGCGGCAAACATCTTCATAATACACGCGCTCGGGGACGCAATATCCCCCGCCATAATAGGCGCGGTATCCGACCATTACGGGCTTAAATTCGCGGTGATATGCTGCGTGCTTGTTCTGTCCTCGGCGGGAGTGCTGTCGTGGATGGGAGGGAAGGCGCAGCTTAAGGAAAAATCCGCGCGTTAATCAAAGCCCCCTGGCAGTTTCCCGCACAAGAGCATCGGCCCGGCGGGTGGGCACCGGCAGGCGGTGTCCGTCGCAACAGGCGAGAGTCAAAGCCTCGGCTTCCGGCAGGGTAATCCTGTTCCCGGCCGACACGAAAAGAGGTTTCGCAGCCTTGCGCGTCCGCAGCGCGGAACCGACAACCTCCCCCTTATGAACAAGCGGCGCCGATGCCCCGTCCCTCTTTGAAAGCCTTTCATATTCCCCGCACAGCAAAGACTTAGCCACGCCGAAGGACGGAATATCCAGATAAAGACCCAGATGACAGGCCAGCCCCAGACGGCGAGGATGGGCAAGGCCCTGCCCGTCCACCATCAGCACGTCGGGCCGCTCTTTCAGCAGGGAAAAGGCGCTGATATAGGCCGGGCATTCGCGAAAGGAAAGCAAGCCCGGCACATAGGGGAATTCCAGCGGACGAATGGCGATGGCGCGCTCAATCTCCTCCAGTTCCGGGAAAGAGAAGGAAATCATGAACGCGGCGATTTTATTGGCCTTGAGATTTATGCCGCAGTCGCAGCCGGTGATGACTCTGGGGATTTTCGCGAGCGGGGACAGGACAACGCTTCCGGCCAGCCTGCGCTGAAGGCTTATCGCTTCCGCCGGGGACAGCTTCCACCCATGCAGGCTCATTTTTTCCCGCGCGAGCCGAACACATGGTGATACTGCCTGACAAGTTCCCTGAAATTGGTGGTGATTGTGCCGGAGGGCCGTGTTCGCACGACATACTGCGTCCTCGCGAACATATAGAAACGCATCCCGTAATCGGTAAGCCTGCCGGGAACTCCAGGTTTGAACACCAGCATCTTTTTGGCGGTCAGCATGGACATGGCGCGCTTCAAGCCGGCCTGCCAGCGCATCTGCCCGCCGGGAACCCGGGCGAGGTCGGCCAGGTCAAGCTCCCGCGAAACCAACTCGCACAGCAGTTCCGTGAGGACTGAACGGGAGGGTTCGGCATCCTGCGGATGGCGGTAAAAGTAATCCAGTATGGGGAAGCAGTAGTATTCCGCCGGATGCGGAGAGGAGGAAGCGCGCACGGGTTCCGGCTCAAGAAAATACTTTACGGAAGCCCGGGCCTCCAGTATGGCGGCCTCGGTCTCCTTTATGCGCGCAATGGCCGCGGCCCTCAGGGCGGTTTTCTCATCCGCCGGGGCTTTCCGCCATCGCGCCACGATTTCAGAAAGGTCTTCTTTCATCTTTTATTTTCCGAAAGAGAATCCCGCCGCCATTGAATAAACGCCTTCCTTGTCCTTGAAGCTCCAGGTGTAGCCCAGGCCGAGCGGCATGGGGAAACGCCAGAACTGGTAGTAGAAATTTACGCCTGCGCCCGCCTGGTTGTAGCGGGTATTGCCGTTCCACACGAAAGCGCTTTCGGCGAAAGGCTCCATGACGAGCAGGCCGCGTTTGCTGCGGCTCAGGAAAAAGGAAAATGAACCTGTAGCCCCTGCTCCCTGGTCGCCGCGCCA
>CAYPTM010000402.1:0-2416 GCA_964413345.1 uncultured Elusimicrobiales bacterium | reverse complement strand
CCCGTTCCTATAAATAATACTTATATGTATTTTAGGAAATTTGCCGGAAAGCAAACAAGGCATGGAAGGCTATTTTATTGCCAAAATGTTTCGCGCCAATTCGCTCTATTGTGCGCCATAAGCTGCATTTTCCGTCTGTGGAGGTGTCCTGGATAGGGCTGTTACAGCTTTCATGGATTGCCGGGTGGAATGGGCAGGTAGCCTTTTGGGGGCTGATACCCCTGGCTGCGAAGACCGTTTGGGCGAAATATAAATTGGGGCTTGTAAAACTACTACTAAAATGGTAGAATTTAGTTGAAGGCACCGGAATCGGTCCCGGAAAATTCTGCAAGAGGGCCGATACCGTAACCAGAACAGGAGGCATTATGCCAGGCAAAACGCAGGCCGAGATTCAGGCCATAACAGCCGAACTTGACGCGATTGTGGCCAAAGTGAAGAAAGCCCAGCTTGCATACGCAAGCTTTAACCAGGAGCAGGTGGACCGTATCTTCCGCGCCGCCGCAATGGCTGCCGCGCGCAACCGCATATACCTTTCCAAGCTGGCGGTTGAGGAAACGGGCATGGGCGTCATGGAGGACAAGGTCATAAAGAACCATTTCGCCTCCGAATACATTTACAATAGCTATAAGGATGTCAAAACCTGCGGCGTGCTGGAGAATGACGAATCCTTCGGCTATCTCCAGATAGCCGAACCCATAGGCATTATCGCCGGTGTCATTCCAACAACCAATCCCACTTCCACCGCCATTTTCAAGTCCCTGCTGGCGCTCAAGACGCGCAACGGAATCATATTTTCCCCCCATCCCCGCGCCAAGCGCTGCACCGTGGAGGCCGCAAGGATAATACTTGAAGCCGCTGTGGCCGCCGGCGCGCCGGATGGCATCATAGGCTGGATAGCTAATCCAAGCACCCACGCCAGCGACGCGCTCATGCATCATAAGGACGTAAACCTCATTCTGGCTACGGGTGGTCCCGGCATGGTCCGGGCGGCTTACAGTTCCGGCAAGCCGGCCATAGGTGTCGGCGCAGGAAATACTCCTGTAATAATCGATTCCACCGCTTCCATAAAGATGGCCGTCAGTTCCATAGTTATGAGCAAGACCTTCGACCATGGCGTCATTTGCGCGTCCGAACAGGCGGTAATAGTGGAGGAGGCCGTTTACGAACAGGTGAAGAAGGAGTTTGAGAACAGGGGCTGCTACTTCGTCTATGGCAAGGAGAGGGAGCAGCTGTCCGCGGTGGTCATGAAGGACGGGGCGGTAAATCCCGACATAGTGGGCCAGCCCGCGTCGAAGATAGCGGCTCTCGCCGGCTTCAGCGTGGACCCGGCTACAAAGATTCTTATAGCGGAATGCGAAAAGGTCGGGCATGAGGAGCCATTCTCCCACGAAAAGCTTTCCCCCGTGCTTGCCTTTTACAGGGCGTCCGCTTTCGAGGCTGCGGTCAAAATCGCCTGCGACCTTATAGAGCTTGGCGGAGCGGGGCACACCTCGGTTCTCTATACCGATGAAGTTAACAGCGCCCACATCGCCCTGTTCCAGGAACGTATGCGCACCGGCAGGACTCTCATAAACATGCCCGCCTCGCAGGGCGCCATAGGCGACGTTTACAACTTCAAGCTTCCCCCCTCGCTGACGCTGGGCTGCGGCAGCTGGGGCGGCAATTCGGTAAGCGAAAACATAGGGGTGAAACATCTTATGAACGTCAAATCCGTGGCGCAGCGGCGGGAGAACATGCTCTGGTACAAGGTTCCTCCCAAGATATATTTCAAGCGAGGCGCGCTTCAGCTCGCCCTGCGCGAGGAGCTCAGCGGCAGGAAGCGGGCGTTCATAATAACCGACAGGACGATGGAAAGCCTCGGGCATGTCCGCGCCGTCACAGACATAGTGGAGAGCATGGGCATAGCCTTCCGCATATTCTCCGGCGTGAAACCGGATCCCGATACGCTTAACATAGAAAGCGCGCTGCAGCAGGCCAGCGCCTTCCAGCCGGACGTCTTTATCGCGCTGGGCGGCGGCTCCCCGATGGACGCGGCAAAAATGGTCTGGCTGCTTTACGAGAACCCGGACCAGAAATTCGAGGACATCGCCATGCGCTTCATGGACATACGCAAGCGCATCAACAGCGTGCCCGCCCTGGGCCGGAAGGCCGTCATGGTGGCCATACCCACCACGTCCGGAACCGGCTCGGAAGTGACTCCGTTCACCGTAATTACCGACGCCAAGGACGGAACCAAGTACCCCATAACCGACTATGCCCTTACCCCGGACATGGCCATAGTTGACCCGGAGTTCGTCATGGACATGCCCAAGCTCCTTACGGCCCATGCCGGACTGGATGTGCTGACCCACGGGGTGGAGGCTTACACTTCCGTCTTCGCCAACAACTTCTCCGACGGGCAGGCGCAGGAGTCCAT
>CAYPTM010000401.1:756-2422 GCA_964413345.1 uncultured Elusimicrobiales bacterium | reverse complement strand
TATGCCCATGGAGGCCAGCCCGAGCGCCATGTCCTTGAACGGTTTGTTCGGGCCTACGGTCTCGTCCCTGTCCTGCGGGCCGCTGCCGTGCACTAACACGACGACGGGGAAGGGGCCGTCGCCTTTCGGCGCCGTGAATGTTCCGCGCAGCGCCCAGGGCGCCGTGCCCACCTGCACATCCTCTTCGGTGAAATCTTCCCGGCGCGGCGCGTATGCCGGCTCCTTGTAGGGCGGAGTGTCAGGCGGCAGGAAATACATGCCGCTTATCTTTCCTATCCGGTCGGTGGCCAGTTTTATGCGGAACTTGCCGTTGTCGAATTTGCAGCCGACGATGGTTATGACGTAGGCATCCTGCAGGGTTACGGAACTGGGCAGTTTCTCCCGGCAGTGGCCCGTATAGGTGCGGAACTCCAGCCACAGCCGCTCCAGCTTCCCCCCGCCCATGGCGAGGCGCATCTTGTCGTCGAGGGCCATATTCGCCTTCTCGAAATCGCGCGCGAGCAGCGCGTCGAAATAATCCTCCGCGGGGGACGCGTCCAGCACCACGGCCCCGGCTTGCTGGGCCGACAGCAGTAAGGCGCAGAGCGCCGCCATAATGTTCTTCATCGAGAGTCACCTCCGTCAAATTTCGATATGCTGAAGCGGTCGTTGTTCGTTTCGTCTTCAAGCCAGGCGTTTACAAGCTCCCACTTGTTTCCGCCCCTGTTGCGGAGCAGGCCGGACACGGACAGCCTGTTCTTGTGGTCCGGGAGCTTTTCCGCTTTTTTGTAGGGAACGTAGGAGAGCATCCTGGTTCCGGCCGCCTTGATTTCAAAAAGGCTTCCTGCGTACCTGTATTTTCCGAGCGAGGCCGGCGCGCTGAAGTAAATCAGTTCCTTCCGGAATTGCGCCGCGTAACGGACATGGCGCGTCTCCTCCTGTATGCGGAGGCGGGAGCTTTTTTCCTGGGCCGCGCGCGTTCTCGCGGCGAACTGCTCCTCGCTTTCCCCCGCCCGGCGCACCGGGGTTCCCGGTTCGCCGTAGACCAGCGGTTCCAGCGGATTTTCCGAAAGCATTATCCTGGTTTCCCTGCCGTCTCTCGCGGAAGCCAGATATTTCCCGTCCGGGCTGAAAGCAAGGGCGAGCGGTATCAGCGGAGAGGTGGATATCCGTCTCGAAAGGGAGCCGTCCTCCAGCCTCCGCACCAGAATCGTCCCGCTTTCGTCCCCGGTGGCGGTGTATCTGCCGTCCGGAGATACGGCCATGCAGGTTATAGTGTCCTCGTGGCCGCCCATTATCATTTCCGGGGTCCAGGTGTCCGTGGAGACGGTTTCTATGCCATTGGCCGCGTTTGGGAAGATGAGCGATTTCCCGTCCGGGCTGAAAAGGACGGAATGGACCGTTCCCCCGCCGGTCTGTATTGTCGAGGAACTCCGGTCCGTCAGTTTCCAAACCCTTACGTCGCCGTCGGCCCCTGCCGTGGCCAGCAGGGAGCTGTCCGGAGAGAACGCGGCCTTCATCACCCATCCCTCGTGGGCGTTGAAGGCCCTGTCGAACTTCCAGGCGGACGTTTCCCACAGCGTGACCGTTTTGTCCGCGCTGGCGGCCGCCAGCCATTTCCCGTCCGGACTGAAGGCCACGTCGTTCACTTTCCCGGTTATCCCGCCCAGTTTCTTTTTAAGCGAGG
>CAYPTM010000401.1:0-746 GCA_964413345.1 uncultured Elusimicrobiales bacterium | reverse complement strand
TCCCACAGCGAAACTGTCCTGTCATTGCTTGCAGCCGCAAGAATGTTCCCGTCCGGGCTTATGGCCAGCGCTGTCACCCAGCCCGTGTGGCCGGCAAGGGAATACTTGTCTTCCCATGTTCCCACGTCGATGACATGCACCGACGAATCGTCCCCGCCGGTGAAAATGGTCTTTCCGTCAGGGGAAAAAAGCACCGCGTTGACCATTGAATAGTGCCCGTAAAGCGTTTTTTCCGCGAAGGAAATGTCCCTGAGGTCCAAAATCACTCCTGACGGGACTATCGCCGTGGGTGTCTTTGCCGGTTTCCGCGCGGGTCTGCGCCGCGCCGGCTCGGGGGGCGAGTCCTGGCTGTCTTCCAGGTCCAGGGGAGGGAGCGTCTGTTCCGCGCAGAAAGCGGAGCACGCCGCCATCAGCGGGAGCAGGCATACAAGGAACGCTATTCTTCCGTGCGGAATCTTCATGTTATGCGGGCGGCCCTGCCGCCCCTCATGTAATGATATAAATTCGCCCGCCGTTTGTCTGCATGACAAAAAAGCCCCGCCTGGCGGCGGGGCTTTTCAAACGGCGCGGAGCGCTGTTACTTGCCGCTCCAGAGCTCCAGCACGTTCAGCACGGTCCTCGCCGAGGATTCCATTCCCTGAACGGAGACCCACTCGTACTGGCCGTGGAAATTACCTCCGCCCACGAACAGGTTCGGCGTCGGCAGGCCCATGAAGGAGAGCCGCGCGCCGTCCGTGCCGCCGCGT
>CAYPTM010000400.1:0-2429 GCA_964413345.1 uncultured Elusimicrobiales bacterium | reverse complement strand
TCCGGGTTCGGAGCCACGTTTATGGCGCCGGCCAGCACGAAATCCTGGTCGTCGGTGATTGTCTCGGAAGGGACGCCATCTTTCTTTAACTCGAAAGGCCGGTCTATTCTGGAGGCCAAATCCATGTCCTGTTTTATGGTCTGCAGGGTAAACAGCATGCTTTGCTTGTAATAATGCTGCTGGAAAAGAGTGTTGAAATAGCGGTTGGAACTGGCATAAATAATGACCAACCCGAGCAAAACCATCTGCGTCAGGCCGACAGCGAACATAAGCTCTACGAGGGTAAAACCTTTACCCCCGGACAGCAGCCGCAAAGGAGAAAAACCGGCCCTATTTTGATGCGTCATAATCAATGGTAAACGTAACGCTGTAGCAAGTCAAGGAGGATCCGTCGCACTTCGGAACATAGGTCACGACGTAATAAAAGCTGGTAACATTCGATTTATTAAGCTTGAAGGCGGCCTTTGCCCCGCTCAAGGAAGTATCCTTCTCCGGCAGGAGGCAGGTCAAATCATGCTGCGTGTTCTGCAAAAGCGGCTTGGAATCGGAGCCGCAAACTCCCCCCTGCATCTTGGTGGGCAAAGCAGAATAATCAGGAACGGGGGACGCCTCTGTAGAAGCAGTGTTAGCCAGAACAAAAGGCTTCAGCCTTTCTTGCGCGGTAGCGAGGAGCATGGACACCTCCTGCGAAGTGTCTATCCGCTTCTCGGATACAATGTTGGAGGCGATGACGGAAAACAAAGCCGTTACTGCGATGGCGACAACCATTACCGCCACCAGCACCTCCATCAGAGTATAACCGGCCCTGGAACCAGCGACGCGTGCCATAGCCTTATTTATTGTAACAGTCACTGGCTGTCGAGTTCGGACACACTTCTGAAGTAGGTATCATCATTTTTTCACTGCAAGTCGCGGTATATGCCTTGCATAAACCTTTGGAATCAAACACATATGTCCACTTGTCCGAACCGCCGGAGGGCTTTGTTTTACTGCTCGAATTTCGCTTGGCACAGGCTACAATCTCGGATGTGTCAGGCAGCTTCGAGCAACACTCTCCCGTCGGATTTGCCACGGAACAAAGGAAGAAATTATAGGTATTGCTATTATTTGTTCCCCAGTCCTGATCCGCTGCGAAGTTACACTTTATAAGAGCACGGGGATTCCCCGAGGTCAACATCTTCTGGCAAGTATCGGTATCCGTCTCGTTATTAAGCTGCCCTCCGATGGTTTTGTACGTAGTTTCAAGAATCAGCATGCGGTGGGCGTTTCCCAACTGGATGACAGTGGTCATCGCGTCGCGGGCGCGGGTACTCTCCATTACCTTTGTGGCCTGGGAAATGGCAATACTGGCCAATATGCCTATAATAACCCCCACGACTACAAGCTCAACGAGGGTGAAACCGTAACGAGACAGAGTTTTTTTCATATACTTTGGCCTCCCTGATTGAAACCGCAAGACCGTGCCGATACTATCCGCCGGAACCGATCTGCGACAACTGGAAAATGGGCAGGAAGATGGACAGCACGATGACGGCTATGACACCGCCTATGCCGAACACCAGTATGGGGTCGATCATCGCGGAGAAACGCGCGATGAACTGGGAAATCTGCTCCGCGTAAAACTTGGACAGGGTATTTATGATATCAGGCAGTTTGCCGGATTCCTCGCCCATCCACATCATTTCCGTTATAAGACCGGGGAATATGCCCGTATTTTTAAAGGCGACGGAAATGGATTTGCCGGCGGCGACATCCGACTTCACCGCTTTAAGGGCACGCTGTATGACAAGATTATTGTTAAAGGAACCCTCAAGCACCGTGATGGTGTTAAGAATGCTGACGCCGCTCTTTATCAGAGTGGCCATAGTGGTGAGAAGACGTTCAAGCAGCACGTTGCGGAAGAAAATGCCGAATATAGGAATACGGAGCTGCATTTTATGCCAGGTATAGCGCCCGACTTCCGTGGCCAGGTAACTCCTGATGGCCACCACCAGGGCGATGGTCGCGACTATGATGGCAATCAGGTGATGGGTGACCAGCAGGGAAAACTGCACTATTATCGCTGTCAGAATCGGCAGTTTGAGATTGAAATCCTTGAAAATGGTCGCGAATACCGGAACGATGTAAACGATGAAATATCCCAGCACGCCGATTGACATCGTAAACAGCACGGCGGGATACGCCACGGCAGTGACGATTTTGCCCTTGATGGCTTCCTGCGACTGCATATAAGTCGCCACCTGGCGAAGAGCCTGCGGCAACTGGCCGCCCAGTTCACCGGCCTGGACAAGGGATACCCAGAGATTGTCGAAAGTCTTGGGATGCTTTTCCAGCGCCTTGTGAAAAGCGCCGCCGGCCGCGACTTCCTTTGAAATCTCCCTGACCAGAACGGAAAGAGCCTTGTTTTCGGCATGATCGCCCAGGAGCGC
>CAYPTM010000399.1:0-2435 GCA_964413345.1 uncultured Elusimicrobiales bacterium | reverse complement strand
GGGGTTGGTCCAGACCGGAAAGCAAAAGAATTCCAAAGCCCACCAGACAGACAAGGCAGTTATCGAAAGCCCTGGCGAAAAAGCGCGACCACGGTCCCGCCGGGGAAAGCACTTCACTTCCCGCTTGGGGCACAGTGGCCTCAGACACAACGGCAGAATTTTCCAGCATATCCCCCCTACTTAAAATACTCCAGCGCCGCCCGTGCGGTTGCGACCTTGCTCATCACGGCAGGACGAAGGCCGCCCGTTTCCGTAAGGCGGCGGCAAATAGATTCGAAGCGCCTGGCGCTGCCCTTAAGCAGTTCCAGCTCGATCTCGCGCATGCAGATTATGCGGCCCGCCGCGTATATCTTTATGTTGTCAAATACCGCTTCGGCGGCAAGTCCGCCCGGAAAGCTTATGCACCTTGCGACACGCCGGTTGACTATCCTGAAAATGAAGCGCGGCTCTCCCCGCATTTCAATTCCCGGCGGCAAAAACCGCTTTGCGGCCTCAAGCGCAGTCGCGGGAGTCTTGGCTCCCGGCAAGGCTGCCACGAACTCCTTACGACGGGCCAGGCCGCCTTTCAGCCGGGAGGAGGTTTTGACGTGCAGTTCGGCCTTTTTCCCCGCTACACGTATGCGGGCCGTAGCCGAAGCTGACTGAAGGCTTCCGTCCGGCGTATCGAAATAATAATCCCTGTTCGTAACGCGCGCGGGCCGTCCGGCACTGCCGCCGCAGGCTTCAACGGCGCGAAGGAAGGCCGCCTCTTCCGACGGACGCTCCACCGCCCATTTGAATTCAAGCTCAACGCTGTCGCGATTCATTATGGAAATGCCTGCCGCACAACGGATATACTACCTTTATAGCCGGAACTTTGGCAATTACGCAATCCGGCACACAAGAGGAAACGCGGCAATGAAAAGAATAGCATGCCTTTGCTGCCTGCTTCTGTGCGGAGCGCTTTCTTACGGCGCCGAGCTGCAGCGCGGGCCCTATACCGAAAGTCCGACCGACCGCAGCGCCATAGTGCGCTGGCGCACCGACGTGTCCACCGTATCGTGGCTGGAATACGGCCCGGACCCGAAATGCGACGTCTTCACGACCATATCCCCGGCTGTGAAGGAACACGCCCTCGCCCTTTACGGCCTTACCCCGGCCACCACCATCTGCTACAGCCTGTTCATTCCCGCGACGGACAGCACCGGCACGGTGCGCGCGGCGGAGGGCGCGTTTCAGACGCTGGCCTCGCGCGACGCGGAAAATTTCTCCTTCATAGTGCTGGGCGACTCCACCGGCTCAAGCGAGGACAAGGACGCGCTGATATCGCAGATGGAAGGCCTTCCGGCCTCTTTCGTCATTCATACGGGCGACCTTGTGGAATCCGGCCTGGACACGGACGCAGACGCGGAGTTCTTCATCCCTTTCCAGAACATCCTGGCGGATGCGCCGTTCTTTTTCGCTCTCGGCAACCATGAATACGGCAGGCTGAAAGGAGGGAAGGAAGGCCGGCTCTTCCTGAGGAAAAACTTCCTTACGCACCACCGCATGCCCTGGAGCGAGGGCACGCCGCATTACTATTTTTTCGATACGGGAACAGCGCGCTTCGTCTTCATGGACGCAGCCTCCCTGGACGGGATAAAGGCCGCCCCCCCGCTGACCAAGGATTCCCCTCAGTACAAATGGCTGGGAAACGTCCTTTCCAAAAACCGGCCGATGTGGAAATTCGCGGTCACTCATTACCCTGTCTATTCAAGCGGAGGGCACGGCTCCACACCGGGACTGGCTGAACTGATGGCCCCGGTTTTCGAGGCGAACAGAGTGGACATCGTGTTCCAGGGGCACGACCACGACTACGAGCGCACCGCGCCGTTGAGCAATGGCATCCCGTCGGACAAAGGTCCGGTTTACATCACGCTTGGCGGAGGCGGGAGCCCCCTCTACATCAAGACCACTCAAAATGAATGGTCCACCAAATTCATATCCGCCTACAGCTTCGCCTACGTTGAAGTGACGGGCAGAAAGGTTTCCGTAACCGTATACGGCAAAGACGGGGAACCGCTGGACGCCTTCGAACTCAGCAAATAAGCGTAAACATCTAAAATAAACCTCCGGCTTATGAGTCCGCAAAGGACTTGTAAGCCGGAAGTTTTTTACTCAGTAAAAGTTAAGAGTCTGTTTGGAATCTCTCTTTCGCAGCGAAAACGGGGATTTTGGGCTGGGTCGAAGCGGAGCGAAACGAGCATCCCCGCAGAGGGACGGGATATCATTATTCCGGCACTTCACCACTCCAAAACGTCAGAGACTGGAGTGCGGTCTTAATGATAGACCGGCTCTGCGGCTGTCCATCACGCGATGGAGCAGGCCACCACAGGGCGGCATATCCTGTGGTGCGGCCTGAATGATAGGCCGCAAAAGCCACGTTTGCAGCAGAATACGGAGATTTTAAACAGGCT
>CAYPTM010000398.1:0-2463 GCA_964413345.1 uncultured Elusimicrobiales bacterium | reverse complement strand
CTATTCGAAGGCGCAGTCGCTTGAAAGCCAGGTCCGCATCCGGCAGGTCCTTAACGAACAGACGGTATGGGCGCAGGGGCAGAACAACGACGAAATAGAAATAATGAACAATAAAATCAAAAGCGACATCGCCCCCATACAGGACTTCTACAACAAGCGCGTACTCTGGGTGCCGCTGGTGGAAGCGGTGGCCGAAACCCTGCCGGACGATGCCTTCCTGGCCTCCATTTCCGGAGCGGACCCGCTATGGATAAAAGGCACCGCCACCCCCGGCATGGCGATGAAGGTAACCATAAAGCCGTCCGACCCGAAGACCAAGCCGGAAACCGTGCTGGAAAACTATCTGGAAACGCTTAAGGAAAATGCGGTAATCTCCGCGCAGTTTCCGAAAGTGTCGCTTTCGATGGTCAACATAGCCAAGAACGGCGACCAGATCGACGCTAATATATTGTTCTCCAAATAAGCTATGGCCGAAGATAAAAAAGCAGCAGCCTCGATTAACAACCTGACCTACCAGATTCTGATGGTCTTCCAGAACCCGACCATATTCCGCTGGACCGTGGTCATGACCATAGCCGCGCTGGGACTGGGAGGCTTCGGCGTTCCGCTCTACTTCCGCATACAGCGGGCGCACTCTGACTTCAACATCCAGAAATCCCGCAACGACCTTATAAGCGCGCGGGGCATAATAGACGCGGCCGCCACGGAATACAAGTCCCACGTCTCAAAAAATACAGAGTACATCGAGTGGCTGTCCGACCTGCGCGACCTGACCAGGGAAATGGACCTGACCGCGGACAGCATGATGCCGGTTGTAACAACCGCCGGAGGCACGTTCCCGCTTTACCAGAAGCTCTTCATCAAAGCCGAAATCATGGGCTCCCACAGCAACATAATGCGCTTCCTCGGCACGCTTGAAAAGCAGCAGATAAGGGTTAACGTAACGGAATGGAGAATGGCCCCGTTCTCCGATTTGCCGGGCTCGAATACCTACAGGCTCTCCATATCCATGGGCATGTTCATGAGCATGCCGGTCCAGAAGAAAAAAGCGGCGTCGCAAGCGGCGGCGCCCGAAAAGCAGGAACAGGCCGCCAAGGCCGTCAAGACCGGCAAATTCCGCGCCGTGGAAGAAGAAGGAATAGTGGCTCCGCCCATCCTGCCGGCAAAGCCGGGCCAGACCGCGGACAAGACATCCAAGGACAAAAAATCCGGCGCAAAACCCGCCGGGCAGGACAAAAAACAGGGCAAGTTCAGCCTTGAGGACGACGCCGTCCCCGCCACCAGCACACAGCCGGCGGCGCAGGCCGCGCAGAAGGAACAGCCGTCCGGCAAACCGGATGACGGGCACAGATAATTTATGCTAAATCTAAAACGCTGGATACCTCTTGTCATAGTGGGCGCCGCGGCAGGCGGACTGACCTACATGTCGAACGAGGATATTTCCATGGAAAGCGAGGCCGCGCCCATGAAGATAGAAGTGCCGCCTCAGGGCACTGAATACAAGCCGCCGGCCAATTTCCGGAATATGTTCCGTGTCAGGAAAAGAGAGGAAGTGGAAGCAGTCAGCGCCACGGAAGTCCCCCTGGGGACAGTGCGGTCATCCACCCAGCCCGCGAAGGCGCAGCAGCCCGGCGCCAAAGCCGGACCGAAACAGCCCGCGCAGAAAGCCGTGGTCATACAGGGCATAATATGGGACCCGGTGTCGCCTATAGTCAGCATAAACGGAATGCTTATGAAGCAGGGGGAAAAGCGGAACGGAATCAAGGTTATCAGGATATTCCGCGACAGCGCCCTGCTGGATGTGGACGGAAAACTGGTCAAAAAAAGAGTGCGCTAGGAACGGCCTCTTTGTAATATAATTATATTGTTCGGGGAGCG
This sequence comes from uncultured Elusimicrobiales bacterium, assembly GCA_964413345.1. Classification (GTDB taxonomy): domain Bacteria; phylum Elusimicrobiota; class Elusimicrobia; order Elusimicrobiales; family Elusimicrobiaceae; genus CAYPTM01. Next base: position 585 of record CAYPTM010000398.1, on the reverse strand, counting down.
GCGCGGCTAGCGCCACAAGCTTCCACTACCAAAGGAGAAGGCAAGAATGAATAGCATCGTGAAATCTGCCGGGGGATTGTTCAGGACCGCCGTTTTTGCCGCGGCCTGCTGCGCTTTCTTTTCCGTGGCCGCGCTGGCCGCGACAAACGTGGAAGACGTTTCGGTGAAGCCGGATTCCATTTTCATAAAGCTGAAAACCCCCGTTAAGTTTTCGACGCAGTTCCCTCCCCGCGTCCCGAAGCTGATACTGGACCTTGAGGACACCTACTATCCCCTTGGGGCAAAAACGTTCGAGGCCGCAGGCAACAATTCCGTCCTCAAAAGGCTGCGCGTGAGCCAGCAGAAGGATACCACCGGCAAAAAGACCGTCCGCTTCGTTCTGGACCTCACGAAACCGCTCCAGAAAGGCGATTACGACATCATTCAGCAAAGCAACGGCATAATGATATCCCTTGTTCCCGCCACCGGCCCCTCAGCCGAAGCGGTGACCATAACCCCTGCCCCCGCACCCAAAGCCGCCGCACCTGCGGCCGCGGCCAAGCAGCCGGAACAGGAAGACAAAACCCTTCAGGAGGAAGCCGACGC
>CAYPTM010000397.1:0-2479 GCA_964413345.1 uncultured Elusimicrobiales bacterium | reverse complement strand
AGCACGGCTCCCATCAGCACCGCCGCCCAGATGAACATCGGCACCGCTCCAGCGAAGCCGAGGTCCAGCGAGAAAAACCTCTTGAACATGTTAAAGCCGGACAGTATGCCCATGAACGCCGTCGCGTGAAACCAGATGAACGCCGCCAGCCCGGCGTAAATCAGGAAGGAAGCGGTTTTCCAGCCGGCGCGGATTATCGCCGGGGGCAACCTGTCCCACAGTCTGGCGGTCAATTGCCGCGTGGCAAGGCACAACGCCGCGCACATAGCTGGCGCGGCAATAAAGATGGAAGTGAAAATCGCGCGGTGGGCCTGCCAGAATGCGTCAGAAGTGTATTTTTTTGTGAGCAGGAGAAGTCCCGCGCAGAGTGTGGCCCACAGGGCCGCTTCCGTCATGAAGCGGGCTCTGGCGTCTCCGCGCAGGGCCTTGGCGGAGAACCCTGCCGCAAAGCCAATGGGCAGGGCCATGAATATCAGGTGGTTGAGCGAGCCGAGAACGGCCGAGTAAAGTAACGCGAGAAGGGCGGTCGGCGAAGGTTTGTCGGCAGCAAACAGCCGCCAGGCTGACAGCAGCATTATAGCCGCCAGAAAGTTCTGCAGCGCGCATACTTCCCACGCTATTTTCGCTTCAAGAAAATAGAACGGGGAGGCCAGCAGAATCGCGGAGAAGACGAGCATGGCCGCTTCTCCAAACACTGCCGCAATGAAGAGCGCCATGCCGGCAGCGGCAATGATGTTAAGCGCCGCGCCCGGCAGCCGCAACTGCCATGTGCCCGTTCCAAGCAGGTCGAATGTTTTGGCCGCCATTGCCGCATGGATGGGGGCGGTGTACCAGTTCATGCCGTGCGGCGAGGTCAGGCCGTTGCGCTGTATCTCCATGGCGCGCAGGCCGGTCCACGCCTCGTCCGCGTTGAGGCCGGGGACACTGTCCAGCTTCCAGAAAATCAGCAGGCCGAGAAGGACGGAGAATGCCGCGCAGAACGCCAGTGCCCTCGCGCCGGTCTTCAGCATGCGGCCTCCGGGGGTATCACGCCAAAAACCCCGCCGTGCTTCCGGCGGGGTTTTGCGCTAAAGCGTTCCTGCTCAGTCCTTTTCCGGAGGGTCAACGACCACTTCCTGTGTGCGGGCCTGGGGCTTGGCGTGCCATATCCTGCGGAGCAGGAAGAATCCGGCGAGGCCGAACGGCGCGAGGAACACGGGCCAGTAGTTCCAGCCGAGATCCGGGGAACTGGTGATGTGGCCGATTGCCAGCGCCTGAAGGCCGGTGCCGAGGTAAACAAAGCCGTCTATCACCCCAACCGCGGTGCCCGCGCCCTTGCGCCCGCCGAAGTCCATCGTGGCCGTGCCGGAAAGCAGGCCATGCGTTCCGATGACGCCTATGGACATCATGAACACCAGCGCGCCCAGCACCCATCCGTTCTGGAGGAAGGGAATCATGAGCAGTGTGCAGACGAAGGTCATTATGTAGAGGAAGCCTGCCGTAGGGGCGCGGCGGGACTGGAAGAACTTATCCGATATCGCGCCGGCGAATATGCCGCCCACTATGCCCGCTATCATCAGTATAAGGCCCCAGTTATCCACCATGTAGGTCCAGCCCGTGGTCTGTCCGGCTTTTACCTGGACCTTGGCGAAAATGTAGTACCAGTTCATGATGCCGTTGCGGAGGACGCCGGTGCAGAACTCTATGCAGGCAATGGTGAGTATGACGGGATGACAGAGGATTTTCTTTATGAGCGTCATGGGGGGAATGTCCTCGTCATCCTTGCCGAGGACGGCGTCGCCGGTTTCAAAGTCCGCGTGCCCGGCCTGGCTGGGTCTGTCCTTGAGGAGGAAAAGCTCTATGAGCCAGAAGGCCGCCAGCAGCACCGCCGGCGCGAGGAAAACAATCCATATCGCGTCGCCACCGTTGAAGCCCTTCCCCTTTGCCAGCGGAGAGGCGAGAAGGCGGCTGTTGACGTCATAGGCCAGGAAAAGGCCGCTGGATATCATGATGCCGAATATGGCCGAGAAAATGCCGCGCTCGCGTATGTGGAACCAGGAGGAGTTGACCTTGACTATGGCTACCGCGCCATAGGCCTGGAAATACATGTTTACGGCGTAGAGCAGAACGAAGACCCACTTTATCATGACCGGGTCCGGGTTCGGGGTGCTCATCGCGTGCCAGAGATAGAGGCCCATCATAAGGTTGGCGGCCACCGCGCCGCCCATGCCTATAAGCATTCCCTTGCGTCCGCCTATGCGGTCGGTCAGCGGGCCGTTTATCAGGAAGGCCAGCGCGTAAACCCAGGCCCCCACGCCGAATATGAGGCCGAAAGTGGCGTTGTCCATCAGGCCGCCCAATGCGCTCTTGCTTACTGTAAGGTTGTAGCGCCCCATGTATAAAAGCGCGTAGCTGAGACCGAGGGGGAACCAATTCAGGAAACGCCGGAATTTGTATTCAGGCGCGTGTTGCAAGGGCATGTCTGCCATTGATTTGTCTC
>CAYPTM010000396.1:0-2484 GCA_964413345.1 uncultured Elusimicrobiales bacterium | reverse complement strand
ATAGTCGCCGGTGCCGTGCTGTTCTTCCTTGGTCTGGGCTGGCTGTTCAGGCCCGAAGCGATAATACGCTTGAGCCGTCTGATAAAGGAAACCGTGCTGAACGACAATTTCATGGCCCTGTCCAGACGGAAATGGGGCTTCGGCCTGCTGCTTGCCGGTTTCTTTCTTCTCTATTTCGGGCTGGCCCTGCTTAAGTGACCGCTTTTTCCGGCAAATTAAAAACCCGCCTTTAAGGCGGGTTTTTGTTTTTTAAAAATATGGGGCGGATTTTAGCGCGCGGACAGAGTGAACATGAACTGCCCCTTGTCAGAATAGCCGGCGGACGCTAGCGAGGGCACATCAAGCCGTTTGGCCACGTTTATTTTCACATTGCTGGCGAAAGTGGAAATAGGGGCGGAAGCGCCGCCGAACATATCCCCCGGCATAAGCCGGCCAACCTTGCCGTGCGTGTTTATCTGGGCTTCGATGGTCATCTTGTCGTGCCCGGGTTCGCTGAACACCAGATCTTCGGAGTTGAGCGCGAAGCGGAGAGGGAAAGAGGGATTTACATAGCGCTTGATGGCCACGGGCACGTCGCCGGAATTTTTGACTATGATGAAGCAGATTGTATTGGGCCGCTCGGCGTATCTGGCCAGGCGGGGTTCCAGATTTATGCTGCCGGAAATGTGGAAATAGGTGCGGCGCGCATTGTCCAGCCACTTAAGGCCGAACACTACGCCTGCGCAAAGGAGCCCCAACACTATGTATTTCTTCATACCGTTACCCTCATCCCTATAGAAAATTATAGCAGATTGTCTGCCTGTTTGCCTGACAAAAAAGGAATGGGTCTTCTAACCCTTTAAGCTGATTGGGCTGTGTGCCCGGACATGGGGGTCCAAAGACCGAAATTGCGTGGGTCCTTCGACTTATGCGCGCATGATGGGGAAAACGTATAATAATTAAATCACGAAGGGGGTAGTCCATGAAAAATACGTTTTTTGCCTTGGCGTGCATATGTGGTCTCAGCGTATATTCCGTTGCCGCCGATAATATCGAATCGGCCAAATCTTCGCAGGCTGCGGGGTACGGCTCGGCATTGAGCGCGATAGAAACGAACATCTCCGCGCTGAAGGCAGGGAAAATTATTGCCGACGTTCCTGTCATATCAGAAAAATCCCTTTCCGAATCCGATGTTTCTGAAAAAGGTTTTGGCCCCGGTCATCCCGGACAGCCTGGTGGTCCCGGACATCAGCAACCGGGCCAGCCACAGCATCCCGGCGGCCCCGGCTATCAGCCGCAGCCCCAGCCGATTCATCCCGGCCCCAACCACCCCGGCCCTCAGCCTTATTTCCCTCCCCAGCCTCAGCCCGGATATAATCCCGGTTATCAACCCCAGCAGCCAATGGGCCCGCAGGACCTTGGCACATGCAACGGCTCCGACTCCGGCTGGGAGGAACACTGGCTCGGCCACAGCGGCAATACTCCGGAAGAGGCCTGCCGCCGCTGCCGCGAAAAACACGGAAGCTGCAATTACACCTGCTCCAAGCCGATGTATGTCTGCACTGCGGTGTTCCAGCCGCAGCAGCCTAACAGCGGCGCTCCGCGCGAATACAACGGTTACGCTTCCGCAGATTATTACAACGCGCAGCGCAGCGCGACCAACAACTGCACCCAGTCCAACTGGGGCGTGCCCGGGCAGTGTTCAATCAAAGGCTGCAACACACAGACCTTCACCACCGCGCAGGGACGCTGCAACTAAAGCAGGGTTTTGAACGTGAAGCCCGCCGGGAGAATATCCCGGCGGGCTTTTCTTTTTAAATCAATCAGCGGTTGAGCAGGGCCAGGAGGAAGAGGTATTTAGAGAGGCGGTTTATGTAGAGTTTGGATTCCGCGCAGCCGCTTAGCGGTGATATGAGGGTTTCGGCCCTGCGGCAAGCGGTTCGGGCCAAGTGCAGGGCGGCCTCTTGCGGATTCTCGCCGGGTATAATGAATTCCTTCGGCATGGAGATGCGCGCCTGGAGTGTTTCGCACGCCTTTTCCAGCACAACCTGTTCCGCCAGGATAGCCGGGCCCATCCCCTTGACTCCCGCGGCCTGCGCCCCTATCAGGACCAGGCAGCGCTGGGCCTCCCTCAGGGAGAGCGGCAGTTTACGCCCTCCGCACTTTTCAATCGGGCGTTGCGAGCGGGCAAAACCTATCGCGGACGAGGCCTCGTCCACGGCGCCCGCGGCCATTATGCGGGGGTGGTGCTTCGGCACATGCCTGCTCGCCGGCAGGTCGGTAAAAGCAGCGTCGCCTTGTCTCATGTAATGGAATCCGCCGTCAAATAAAAGATAATATTGCTAAGGTTATAATAGCTTTATGCAGGCGATTTTTACAACACAATGTCTGACAGGAGAAGATATGCGCGCAAAAGTTGAGAAAGCACTTGAAACCATCAGGCCCATGCTGCAGGCCGACGGAGGGGATATCCGCCTCGTCGACGTGGACGAGAAGACCGGTATA
>CAYPTM010000395.1:0-2488 GCA_964413345.1 uncultured Elusimicrobiales bacterium | reverse complement strand
AAAATCCACCAGATTGAACAAGAGCAGATGAAATAATATGCCGGACAACAGAATCAAGCAGCTTGCCGGTCTTGGCCAGAGCGTCTGGGTGGATAACCTGAGACGCTCTTTTATTTTAAGCGGCCAGTTCTCCAGATGGATAAATGAAGACGGGATCAGCGGAGTGACTTCCAACCCTACCATCTTCGAAAAAGCCATTTCCTCCGGCGCGGAATACGACGCGCCCATACGGGAAATGGCGGAGAGAAAACTTTCGCCTCGGGAAATTTACGAGGGTCTGGCTTTCAAGGATATCACGGACGCCGCGGACATTTTCCGCCCGGTGTTCGACTCCGCGTCAGGCAAAGACGGCTTTGTCAGCATAGAGGTGGAACCCGCGCTGGCCTACGATGAAGAAGGGACTTTCGCGCGGGCGAAGGAAATACGCGCCGCGATAAACCGCCCCAACATCATGATAAAGGTGCCGGCGACCAAACAGGGTGTCGGCGCAATAAGGCGTCTGACCGCTGAAGGCGTAAGCGTCAACGCCACCCTGCTGTTTTCCGTAAAGCGCTACAAGGAAACCGCGGAAGCATTCGTCGCGGGGCTGGAAGAGCGGCTGGCTTCCGGCAAAAGCGTGGAAGGAATAGCCTCGGTCGCGAGCTTCTTCGTAAGCCGCGTGGATTCCGCCGCGGACAGGGAGCTGGACGCGCTCGTATCCTCGAATCCGTCAGCCGGAACGCTCAAGGGCAAGCTTGCCATAGCAAACTGCAAGCTGGCATGGAAAGCTTACAAGGAAATCTTCCACTCCGAACGCTTCCTGAAGCTGACCCAGGCAGGCGCGGCGCCGCAGCGTCTGCTGTGGGCCTCCACCAGCACAAAGAATCCGGCTTACAAAACGACCATATACATCGACGAACTTATAGCCGGCGGCACGGTCAACACCGTACCGGACGCAACGCTTGACGCTTTCCGCAGTGAAGGCACCCCGGCCCTGACGCTCGACGACGGCATGCAGGAGGCCGCCGCGAACATCAAAGCGGCGAAGGCCGCGGGGCTCAATCTTGACGCAATCACCAAACGCCTTGAAAAGGAAGGCGTGGACTCCTTCGCGAAATCATTCGACAAGCTTATGGAGTCACTTACACTCAAAGCGGAGGTTACTATGGACAAGGAATATTTCCTTTCTTCGACTGAATACAACGAAAAGGCCGCCTCTCTGGCGGCTGACGGGCAGGCAAAACTGTCCGGCATGGATTTTACCGCGCGTTTCTGGAAAAAGGACGCCACGGTCTGGAAAACGGAACCGGAACACACGACCATAATCAACAAGTCCCTCGGCTGGACAGACGTTGCCCCGAAAGTGCTGGAGCGCATGGGCGAAATAGACGCTTTCGTGGCGGAAGCCAGAAAGGAATTCACGGACTGCATGGTCCTGGGCATGGGAGGCTCGAGCCTCGCGCCGGAAGTATTCCGCTGCCTCTTCCCCAAGAAGCGCGGGGCGCTTAAGCTCCACGTGCTGGACAGCACGCACCCGGACTGGGTGCTGAGGATGTTCTCCGGGCTGGACCCGAAGAAAACGCTTTTCATATTCGCCAGCAAATCCGGCGGGACGGTGGAGCCGACCTCCTTCTTCAAATACGCATACGAACAGGTCTCGAAACTAAAGGAAAATCCGTCTTCAAACTTCATCGCCATAACCGACCCCGGCACCGGCCTTGAAAAGCTCGCGACCGAGATGAAGTTCCGCAAGATATTCCTCAACTACTCCGACATAGGCGGACGCTTCTCCGCCCTCTCGCTGTTCGGCCTGGTTCCTGCCGCGCTCGGCGGCATAGACATACGCGTCATACTCCAGCGCGCCATGGCCATGTCCCAGGCCAGCGCCTCCGACATCGAAGCGGGAAGGAACCAGGGCGTGCGCCTCGGCTCCGCGATGGGCTCCGCCGCGGCGGGGGGAATGGACAAGATAACGTTCATGCTCCCGTCAAAGCTTCAGCCCTTCGGCCTCTGGATGGAGCAGCTCATAGCCGAAAGCACCGGCAAGGAAGGCAAGGGGATAGTTCCGGTCGCGGCGGAAAAACTGCAGCCCAACTTCAAATACGCAGGCGACAGGATTTTCGTCCTCTACGATGTGGCGACGCTGCCGGATGCAAAGAACGCCGCGCTGGCCGACAAGCTTTCCGCGGAGGGGAAACCGGTAATCCGCATAAAGATGCGCGACGTATACGACCTCGGCGCCGAGTATATGCGCTGGGAAGTAGCCACCGCCGCCGCCGGTGCGATAATGGGCATAGACCCGTTCGACCAGCCTAACGTGCAGGAAGCAAAAACGCTCGCGCAGGCCGCACTCCGGAATATGGCGTCGGCACCGAAAAACGAAGCGCCGGAAGGGGGCATCACATTCCGCCTTTCACCCGCGGCGCGGGAAGCGCTTGGAGAGAAGGAAATTTCACTCAAAACGCTGGCGAAGGATTTCAAGTCCCTGTTCAGGCAGGGAGACTACGCG
>CAYPTM010000394.1:0-2490 GCA_964413345.1 uncultured Elusimicrobiales bacterium | reverse complement strand
TGCCGACCATACACCTTGCCCAGGCCACCATGCCTGTTGAATTGGCGGAGCTTCTGCTTAAGGCGGCGCACTAGATTGAAGGATGTGACTGAATTGCTCCGTGGCTTTACAACCCCATTTGTTATGATGTTGCTATATAAGTGATAAAGGAGAACAGCGGACTATGCCAACAAAAACCATTTACGCGCTTTTCCTGGCCTTATTTCTGGTACCAGCCGGCGCGTCGGCAAAAACTTCGGAGACGGGAACCGATTTCGTCTGGTCCGAAGGCACGCAGACTGATACGGCGTTTTCGATGACTAACGCCATGCTAGCCACTTTCAGCCCCGACAGCAAATCGGTCATTTATACCATAATAAAACCGCGGAATGCCGTTATCCAGAATATACCTGATGGTATGACGCGTACATTATTCCGGCAAAATGAATGTGAATTTTGCGACTATTTCACGTTCTCTCCCGATGGCAAGTACATCGCCTACATGGGAAGCGGAGGAGATTCGTATTCCTATATCATACTGGCAGACCCGGAAACAGGCGCGACAATCCACAAATTGGAATCAGAATCATGGAAACGCCTTACTAGCCCCTCATACGAACAGATGCGCTTCTCGCCGGACGGGAAATACCTGGCCCTGCAGGGGGGAAACCCAAGCCCTGAGGCCCTGGAATTATGGGACACGGAGACAGGCAAACTGGCAAGGACTATCAGCAAATCCAAACAGCATAACTGGCGCGTCCTATTCTCACCCGACAGTAAGTATCTGTTGGTTTCAGGATATGAGGAATATCCGGCATTGTTCGAAACCGCCACAGGCAAGAAATTGCACAAGTTTAAATACACCACCGATTGGGACGCGGCGCTAGGCTTCAGCCATGACAGCAAATACGCATTCGTCTCAAGCGGAATAAGAGAAGCTCATCGGTGGGAAAAATGGAATATAGCAGATGACAGGTCGGACGGCTTCAGCGGGAAAACAGCCCCCGGATGCACCGTCAATTTCGTGTCGCTAATGCCTGATGACCGCATGGCTTACGCTTTCGACGGCTATTATCAGAGATGCGGACACTTCATTTCCATAGACGGCAAGGAAATCGGTCCGGAAATACGCGAAAGCGTCCAACGTCTTGCCGCGTCAGCGGACGGAAAATATCTAATTTCCGTAAGCGACGATTGGTCAGTCATCAGATTATGGGACATCGAGTCAGGCAAAGCCCTCCACACCTATCCCTTCGACAAAAAGCGCAGAGTGTCTGATCTGTCTATATCACCGGATGGGAAGTATTTCCTACTGCAGGACAATACCCATAAATACGATGTAATGATTGCCAGGCATTCGTTCAACGATACTCTTAAAAGAAGCATGAACCTTCCCGAACGACCAAAACTGCCGGCGAAACTGCAACAGGAGCAATACGAAAGCAAAGCGGACTTTACCAAGCGCGTCGCCAGGACAAAAGCCGACTATGAAGCGGCTGTCGCAAAATACAACGCGGACATAAAGGCCGGACCGACAGCCGAAAAACTCTCCAAGGCTTTTGGCGATACCTACGGAGCGCCGGCCATTGCCTCGGTGCATTATGACACGGAATCAGGCCTTTTCACCTTCAACGTCAAAGGCGACGGCGAACTCCCCGTGGAAGGAGGCCATGAATACGTATTCGCATTCAAGGAACCGGTCCCGAATGAAAGAGCCAGGGATTTCGCGAGCGAGCTTAAAAAGGCTTCTCCGAAAGTCACTTTCCGGCTGGACAAGGGAATACTGCACACGGTCGCGGCGACCGTGACCATAGACGGCAAACACTATTCAGCCGCTCCCTCCGCCGAGGCGGAACAGTCGGAACGGCAGTTTGTGGAGATGGGCTCCTCTGCCGAGGAAATGGCGTCCCTGCAGCCGGAACTGTCGATAACGGAAAGCTCCGCCAACAAGGAATTGGCCGAACAGGCGCGCAAAGTGGCGCAATTGCGCAGGGAAAAAGCCGAAAAGGAACACCTTGAAAAGCTGAAGGCCGAAGCCGCCGCCCTTGAGGGCAGGGGACTAAAAACCTATTCCTCCGATGTCGACACGCCCAACTTCAAGGGCACGGAACGAGCGGACGACTATGCGCTTGTAATCGGGGTGGAAAGCTACGGCATGAAGGAGCTGCCCAAGGCGGATTACGCGGAGCGCGACGCGGACGCCATGAAGAATTATCTTCTGGCGCTGGGGCTGCCTGAACGCAATATCAAGCTATTGAAGGGTTCAGACGCCACCTACGCAAAACTTAAAGGCTATCTGGAATCATGGCTGCCCAAAAACGTAAAAGAGCAGTCACGCGTGTATGTCTACTTCTCCGGGCACGGCTCCCCGGAGCCGACATCCGGCACAGCGTACCTGCTTCCGTGGGACGGGGACCCGGCCTTCCTTGAAAGCAGCGCCTACCCGCTGACGGCGCTTTACGGCAGTCTCGGCAAGCTGAAAGCCAAATCGGTGGTGGTGATGCTGGATTC
>CAYPTM010000393.1:0-2505 GCA_964413345.1 uncultured Elusimicrobiales bacterium | reverse complement strand
GACCCCGCCCTCGCCGGAGGAGAGCGGTTTCCTCGTCCGCCTGGCGGACGCCTTCTCCACGCTTTTTTCCCGTCTCCAGCAGTGTTCTCTTGCGCATGAGCGCATGCAGGCCATGCAGCTTACCCTTAAAAATTCCTGCGACACCGTCACCATCCTGGAGCTGGACGGAACCATAAAGTACTGTTCCCGGCAGGATTATTTTTCTGTCCCGGCCGATATCGCCGTGGGCGCGCCTCCCGAGAGGCTTTTCACTCCCGGCACGCTCAGGGAGCTGCGCCGCCACATCGCAGAAGCGGTCAATTCCGGCAGGGAGTGCGCCGCCGACTACAAGGCTATAATAGACGGAACACCCTATGTTATCCACGGGGTTTACGCGCCTCTGCGCAATCAGGACGGGACGATTGTTTCCGTAGTGGCACAGGAGCGAGTGGACGAGCCTTGCCGCGCCTCCCAAAAGGAGCAGGAGGCCGCTTCCAATCTCCTTACGCTGTTAAACCTGTCCCGCAATTACAAGGATACGCTCCGCTCCGCCGCGATGCTTTTCCGGGAAGTAGCCGGCAGCGACACCGCCGGCGTGCGGATTTCCGAAGGCGGGGATTTCCCCTTCGCCGTTCACTGCGGCTACACCAGGGATTTCGTCCATGCGGAGAATTCGGTATTCTCCTCCGGAGGAGACACGGGAGCACTGTCCGAATGCGTTTGCGGCGCGGTGCTGGCCGCCTCGCCGTCCGGGGCGATGCGCCGTTTTTTCTCCTCTCACGGAACATTCTGGACCAACAATCTGTCCGAGGCCTCAGTCATCCTCGCGCAGGACGGACGCCCTCTCCGGCCCGCCTGCATGGGCATGGGGATTAAATCCCTTGCCGTGCTGCCGCTCAAGTCCGGCGGCCGCCGCATGGGCGCGGTTCATATCGGCTCTTTTTCGGCAGGGCTTTTCAGCGCCGGCTCCATAAAGCTGCTGGAACGGCTGGCCGACCATCTGGCCGTCTGGCTGGATAATTTCCATTCCCGCCGCCAGATGGAGGAGGCCCGCGCCCTGGCCGAGAAGGCCAACGAGGCCAAGAACCATTTCATAGCGCACCTCAGCCACGAGATACGCAATTACGCCTCTTCGATGGATTCCGTTTCCGGCCTGCTGGCGGAAACCCAGCTTTCGCCGCAGCAGAGGGAATACGCCGCCATACTGCGGGAAAGCGCCGGGGCCATAAGCGCGCTGCTTGGCGATGTCATGGACGTTTCCCTCGTAGAGGCGGGACGCCTTTCCCTTTCAGAAGGGGAGGTGGACATAAAGACGCTGTGCGTCCATCTGGCTTCTTCCGTCCAGCCTTCGCTGAGCAAGAAGCCGGGGCTGGCGCTGCTGGTTTCCTGCGCTCCCGACCTTCCGAAAAAAGTGCTTGGGGACGCTCCCCGCATACGGCAGATAGTGCTTAACCTGCTGACCAACGCGGTCAAGTACACGCATAAGGGAGAGATTCATCTGGATGTTTCCGTCAGGGAGCGGCATCCCGACGGGAAATGCCTGCTGGCCGTTGTCATCGCGGACACCGGCATCGGCATAGCGCACGAGCATCTTGAGGATATTTTCGAGGACTTCATCCGCGTCAGCGGCGACTCCTCGTCCCGGGGCGGCGGCTGCGGCATCGGCCTTTTCCTCAGCCGCAGGCTGGCCCGGCTTATGGGCGGGAATGTGACGGTGGAGTCCGAGCCGGGCAAAGGCTCCGTTTTCACGGCGACACTGCTTCTGCCGGAAATACCGCAGTGACCCGCCCGACCTAACCTATTTCTTCTTTTTAATAAATCCTTCGCATTCGGACGAACCCATGCCTGACGCCTTGCTGCAATACTGGGCGGCCAGCGGCATGTTGCCCGTTTTTACCAGCGCTATCGCCAGCGCGTCGTAACCGGCCGGGTCGTCAGGGGCCTGCTTCAGGTGCGCCTGCAGGGCGCTGACCGCCCCTTCCCCGTCCCCGGTGCGGACGTATATCTTGGCGAGAGCGAAAGTGATGGCTGGTTCCGACGGATTGAGTTCCGCGGCCTTTTCCATCGCCCGCGCCGCCTCATCATCCCGTCCGGCCATGAACAGGGCGTTGCCCAGGTTGAAATAAAGCACCGCTTCCTTTGGTTTCGCGGCTATGGCCCTTGTCAGATTCTCAATAGCCGATTTGGTGTCGCCAGAGGCCATCTGGACCTCGGCAAGCCTGGCCGTGGCGCGCGCGAAGGAAGGGGCGATCCGCAGGGCTTCCATGTATGTTTTTCCGGCTTCGTCCAGCTTCCCCGCTGCGAAAAGTATGTCGGCCTGCGCCGCCACGTATTCCGGCTCCCCGGGGGCCAGCGCAGAGGCTTCTTTTGCCGCCTTCATCGCTTCGTCCGGCGCGCCGGACGCCATCAGCGCCTTCGTAAGGGCATAGCGCGCCTTCGCGGATGAGCGGTCAAGTTCCGCGGCCTTTTGCGCCCACTCCAGCGCGGCTGTGTAATCCCTGTCCGCCATCAGCGTTTCTGAAGGAG
>CAYPTM010000392.1:0-2507 GCA_964413345.1 uncultured Elusimicrobiales bacterium | reverse complement strand
TGTCCGCCGCCAGCGGATATCTGCCCTGTTCAATGGACGTTCTGCCCTGGGCGACCAGAACGCCCGCGCGCTGAAGCCTGGATACCTTTTCCAGCGCGTTTTCAGCCGGTGCCGTGGCTCCGGCGCCGGAAGCGGCCTGCGGCGCAAGCGGGGCAGCCTGCCCCGCGGAAGAGAGCTGCATGGCCATGCAGGCGAAAAGGACTGTCGTTATGTGGAAGTGCTGTTTAACCATAATTGTTATTTATTACAGACAAAACATGTCAAATAGGCTACAATGAAATTCTAGGAGATATCATGGCTGATACACAATGCGCAGTTGCAGAAAACACACAAGTTAACCACGCTTCGGCAGTACGGCAACCAAGAATCCTTCTCACCTCGGTATGTCGGCCAATAGGACCCTCTGAAGGCGACGCGCAAAGCGTCGGATACGAGCTTTTGCACGGACAGGTCACGCGCGCGCAGGGCATATTCAGCCCCCGCGCCACCCATCACACCTACGGGCTGGATTTCATAGCGGAAAACATAAACGCCCCGGCCGTGGTGCTCCATTATCCTTCCAAGGAAGAGCTGGCCAAGGAGCTTCGTGAAGGAAATTACGATTATGTCGGCGTTTCCTTTATTCTGGCCACTTACCACAAAATGAAGGAATTGTCGGCCATAGTGCGCAAGAACGCGCCCAAGGCCAAGCTCATACTAGGCGGCTACGGAACCGTGCTGCCGGATGAAAAGCTCACCCCCTACGGCGACGTAATCTGCCGCGGAGAGGGCGTGGCCTTCATGCGCAATCTGCTGGGCGAACCCCATGACCCCGCCATTCCGTTCAAGCACCCCGTGATGGAGAGCCGCCTCCGCGTGTTCTCCAACCAGGTGTCTACCACCGGCATGATTTTCGCCGGCCTCGGCTGCCCCAACGGCTGCGACTTCTGCTGCACCTCCCACTATTTCAAGCGCCAGCACATAAAACTGCTGCACACCGGCAAGGATATCTACGACGTCATCCGCCGCTACCTGGACAGGAACCCGAACAGCCAGTTCACAATTCTGGACGAGGATTTCCTTCTGGACAGGAAGCGCGCCGGAGAGTTCCGCGAGGAAGTCCTTAAGGGCGGCGTTCCTGTTTCCATTTTCGCGTTCGCCAGCGTGAAGGCCCTCTCGATGTATACCATAGAGGAGCTGCTGGAGACCGGCATCGACGGCGTGTGGATAGGCTACGAAGGCACCCGCTCCAACTACAGCAAGCAGCAGGGCCGCCCCGTGGACGAGCTGTTCCAGGAACTGCGCACGTCCGGCGTGACCATACTCGCCTCCATGATAGTCGGCCTGCCCTATCAGAACAGCGAAATAATATCAGAGGAGCTCGCCGGCCTCATAAAGCTCAAGCCGGCCCTCACCCAGTTCCTCATTTACAACCCGACTCCCGGAACCCCGCTCTACGAGAAGACCAAAGAGAACGACATGTTCCGCGACGAGTTCAAGCAGCATCCGGAACGCGCGTATCATTCCTCCACCGGCTTCGTGTCGATGATAAAGCATCCGTTACTCGGGAAAGAGGAGCTTGAGGGCATACAGAAGAACTGCTTCGAGCAGGAATACAATCTGCTCGGCCCCTCCATCTACCGCACTCTTGAGGTTTACTTCAACGGCTATCTCAAGTACCGCGGCAGCACGAATCCCTTCCTGCGCAAGAAAGCCGCGCAGTGGGGCAAGGATGTGCGGCGCTTCTACCCCATATTCCTTGTAGGGCGGATGTTCGCGCCCAACGGGCTGGTCCGTCAGCAGCTTGGCGAACTGCAGGAAAAAGTGTATGCCGAGCTCGGCCGTCCCACCATGGGAGAGCGCGTCATGTCCTGTTTCGGCCTTCTGGCCGCCGCATGGACCTGGTTCACGCTCAAGACCGGTATCAACCAGCATCCGGCTCTTACGCGCCACACCTACCGCACCCGCTGAAAACAAGTCTGAAGACAGAAAAAAGAGTCCCCGCCTTCAAAAGGCGGGGACTTTTGTTTTAAAGAGTTGAGGGATTCAGTCCTCTTCGGCCAGTTCCGGCGGAAGGAGTTTTTTCCAGTCGGCCGGGAGGGATTCCGCCGGAGCGAACTTACGTTTGCGGGCGATGAGGCCGTTTTCGTAGTCCCATTCCTCCGCGAGCGAACCCGTGTGGGCGAAACGGCGGGCTATGCCCTCCGCCATCCCCTCTATGTAGGGCACGGCCCATGCCAGCATTCCGCTGGGGTGATAGAACCGGGACATCCCCTCAGGTTTGCCTAACCTGTACGGTATTTCGCTCTGCAACTGCCCGCCCGGGTAAAAAATCCGCGTGAGGCCGTGTTTCTGGTCGTTGACATACTCCGCCACTTCCTGCACGAGCCCGTCATCGTAATACTTGACCCTCTGGCCGTGGCGCATGCTGTTGCTGTAATTAAGTTCTTCCTTCAGCAGGCCATTTTCAGAATACACCCTGGCGGGGCCTTCCAGCTTGCCGTTTTTGTAGGTCTTTTCCACTTCCG
>CAYPTM010000391.1:0-2510 GCA_964413345.1 uncultured Elusimicrobiales bacterium | reverse complement strand
GTAAACGTAACGGCCGGTTTTGGTCTCGGCTGGCTTCTGTGTAGATTCGGTATCGGTTTTTTTAGCAGGCATAGTAATAACACCTCCTATATCTGGCGGATTGCGCGGACGCGCGTTCCGTATAAAAAAAAGCGCGCCCACCGGGAATTGAACCTGGATCTCTAGCTCCGCAGGCTAGCACTCTATCCATTGAGCTATGGGCGCAACACCATTATCATACAATTTTTTGGCCGCCCAATGCCAGAAATTATGCCGTCCCGACGGGAAAACAGCATTCCGCCATGCGAAAGGAAGCGGCCTACCGGTCGCTGTCGCCGGGCAGGAGGCGTTCCGCCAGGTCCAAGAAAGAAACGGCCTTGCCGTCCCTGAAATCCAGAACCCACACCCTGTCAAACACAGCACCGGGCCATTTATCCGGGCCGGAACCCCAGCCCAGCGCCTTTATTATGTCCGGAATACCGTCATGCGCCCAGGATATGACTACGGTGCGGCCCTCGTACGTAGGATTGGCCATTATTTCCGCGACCAGCTCCTCCACGTGCTTTTTGTTATAGGAATTTATTATCGAAAGACCCAGGCTGCCCGCCAGCGGAACCACGGTCTGTATGGGACGCAATGTACCGTCCTCGCCCTTGGGAGCCATGGCATAGATTGCCGCCGGCGCGCCGTATTTCGTCATATCTGGCGATACTTTGAAGAAACCGACAAGAGCCTCGGCCCTTTTGAATCCCCTTTCGCTGAGCTCGTTCCCCGAAGCGGGTTTTTCGGCATGGCGCATAACAACCACGCGCGCCGGGGCGGCAAGCGCGGCCTGAGCAAGGCCGGACAGGGCCAGAATGGCAACAACTATTAATTTCTTAATCATAACACCTCCCCTCCTGAATGCGCGCGGAACCGGTCATAGCAGGCCCACAAGGCGGCAAGCAGCAGCGCGGCGCACAGCATCTCGGTAGGAAACATGAGCCTTTGCCTCAGCGGAGCAGCCAACCCCACGCCCAGATAATTGATTGCGTGCATCAACATGCAGCCGAAGAGCAGGGCGGCCTCGGGCAATGCATGACGGATGAACAAAAATCCCGACAGAACAAACGCTCCCGCCATGAAAAACCAGTAGTCCAACGGCGCCCGGGCAAGAAACTTGTAAGCCACCAGTTTCACGAATTCCGCGCGCTTGTGCGAGATTATCATCTTTCCGATAGCCCCGGCGGCGGCGTCTTTTTTAAGCGCGCACTTGGAGGGCGTAATAACGACATCTCCGCAAATGTCATCCAGAGAAGGGGAAACAATATCCCATATCACCGGGTCGGCCGCATCGCCGTAAAACTGCGCGTAGGCGGTAATGCCCTTGCCATTGAAATCGGCGGAACGCATGCCCGCCGCTTTTACTTTTGAGTAGCACTGCTCGAACAACGCCTTTTGTCCCGGGTCGGAGAAGAGAGACGCGGTAGTGTCATCCGACAGGAAAAGCCCGTTCATGGCGGAAACCAGCCCCACCCCGGGCGAAGCCCGGAACACGCCGTGCCTTGCGAGATGATAGCTGCGCTCCCCGAGCATTGCCACCGCGACGGAAAGAATGGCCAGCAGGACAGGCAGCGCCGCCCTGCGGAAATTGCGCTCCCGTAAAAAGCCCGCGGACGCCACTAACGCGCCCGCCGCAGGCATGAAGATAAACTGCGGCCTGACAAGCATGGCGGCTGCTGAGAACAACAGGAAAAACTTGAACCACCGGATATTCCGGTCGAAAATATAATGGACAAAACAGGCCACACCACCCAGCATGATGCCATATGACAGCGCTTCCGTCATTATCTGCGCGCCGATAAAGCCGCCCTTCATCGGCAGAACAGGCCACATCAGCGCCAGATATACCGGCAGGAAAGCCAAAACCGGCAGGCGGAAATATCTTTTAATCTCCGCCGCGAGCCAGACCGCGCCGAACATAGCCGCGGCAGTCTGCAAAGCCACGGCGGCCCGCAGATAGGCGCCGCCGAACACGAGCCCGCACAGGGACAGGAACAACGGATAACCGGGAGCGCGGAGGATGCTGCCCTCAATGTAACCGCCGGAGTCAGGCGACAGCACGGGGGACGCCGCCGCGAGAACGGCGAACAGCGCCATGTTAAGCATTGCGAAAACAGCACAAGGCCGATTTTTTCTTAAGTAATCAATCATGGTATTCAGATTCACTCAATCCGGAAACAGCACGGTAACACTTGCCGTCAGGAGCGTTTGGCCCTGAGCGAAAACAACAGGGGTAACGGGGAAGCCTTGCCCGGAATCCGGAAAAAGCCGTCCCGCCCTTTCTTCATGCCGGCGAATTTTTTATAAGGGCTGTACGGAAATTCATGAAAGAATTCCAGTTTAAGCCCGGCCGCACGGACCGCGTCCAGTATTTCCTCCACCGTGTGCATCCATTCAACGGATGGCGGAAGCACGGTGCCGCCGTCCGTGTATCCAGCCGAAGGGGGGTATTTGCACGGGGCAGACTGGAAATACGGGACCTCAATGGC
>CAYPTM010000390.1:0-2564 GCA_964413345.1 uncultured Elusimicrobiales bacterium | reverse complement strand
CAAGCAGTGATTCCCCGGCTATGATGCCCGAAGCAACAGGCACCACATAGGTGTCGGCCATCTTGGCGGAGCGCCTTTCAAGCATGAGCGCGATAACGGCGCCGATGAACATGGAAAGGGAATTGTAGAACGGTATGACCATCGAGAGGCCGAGGCCGGTGGCAGAAGGAATATACTTCTTCAGCCTCGGGAAGGCCATCTCAAGAAGCGGGATGATTATGCCGATAAGCCCGCCCCACAGCAGGCCCTGTCTGGCCATCGGATGCAGGGAGGAAAGTCCGTTGGAGAGCAGCTTGGCCACGGCGGCCCAGACCTGAGCCGAAGGAGCAGGCCACTTGTCCGTGCCAAGGTCCGCCGCGGTGGGAACCAGCAGGTAGAACGCCGGGACGACCACCATGGTGCCAGCGAATATGCCGATGAACTGAGCCCAGAACTGCTTGCGCGGATTTGCTCCCAGCAAATAACCGCTCTTCAAGTCCGTCAGCAGGTCGGCTGAAGCGCCGGCAGCGCCGGCAGTGACGCTGGCGGTCATAAGGTTGGTGACCGTGGCCGACGGAGCCAGTATGCCGAAGGTAAGCTGGGTTATCTTGCCCATAGCGCCGACCGGGGTGATGTCGGACTCGCCTGTAGCGCGGCAAGCCACTATGGCGAGGAAGAAGGTCAGCAGGACAGCTATTATGCCCATGTACCACGCGGTGTCGAAGTAGTGGATTAGCACGAATATGCAGCCCAGGCCGGACAGTGTCACTCCGGTAAGGAACCAGGAGCCCGGAACCTCGATACGGGCAAGCGGATCTTCCTGCGTGCTGCAGTCCTTCTTGCTGAAGACCTTGGCAAGACCGCTGAAAGCGCGGATGACTGTTTTCCACTGCATGGAAAACACCAGCAGACCGGAGGTTACCATCATGGAAGCGCCGGCCCATGTGCTCCATTTCATAATCTCGCGATAGCCTAGCTTGGTTCCGTCTATCGCGCCAAGTTCCACCATCTTGGGGGCCAGATAGGCGTAATTGATTATGCCGCCCAGCAGCATGGACCAGGCTATTTTCCAGCCCATTATGGCGCCGGCGGCTATCATTATGGCGCTCATGTCGAAGGACATGGTCCACTTGGCAAGAGGCTGGCCGGCAAGCGCCAGTTTCTCGGACCACAGAGGCAGCTGGGCGGGAATCTTGCAGAAGGCGGGAAGCTGCGCGTCGCGGCACCAGGCGACCAGAGCGCCGAAAAGCCCGCCCGCGCCCAGCAGTTTGGCCTTGAACATGGCGTCCGCGCCGGTGGAGTGAAGGCTCTTGAGCGTCTCCGCCGCGGCAATGCCGCTCGGAAAGCGGAGCTGTTCCACATTTATCATCTGCCGCTTCATGGGGATGGCCATGAACACGCCAAGCGCGGCGAGGAAGAATGTCCACAAGGTCAACGCCACCCAGCCCATATGAACGCCGGTGACCAGCAAATAGGCCGATATGGCCGACACCATGGTACCGCCGGTGGAATAACCCGCCGACGAGGCCGTGGACTGCATGCAGTTGTTTTCCAGTATGGACATCGAATCCCCGAACCACGCGGGAAACAATATATTGAGCGTGCGGTATATGGCGAACGAGAGTATGCACGATGTTATGGCCACGCCGAGCCCCCAGCCGGTTTTAAGGCCGACATAGAGGTTGGACAGGGACATGAAACCGCCAAGAAGCGACCCCATGACCACGGCGCGCAGCGTAAGCTGCGGCATGGAATCGCCCTTGTAAACGTTTTTGTACCAGGAAAGCTCCACATCCTCGGCGCAGGTGTTTGCCGAGGAGGCGTTTGCAGTGCTGCCGTTTTCGTTGTTTGTCATATCAGTTGTGGGCCATGGGCGGGAGGAGTTCCTTTTCAAGCCGCTCGAACTTGTTTATAACCGCGCGGACGAAAGCGCGCTTCTGGTTGTAGCTGCCGGGGAAGAAACTGCCCTTGAAACCGGCGACGATGAGATTGCGCAGCTCCCTGCGGGTAAGGCCCAGTTCCTGCGTGACAAGCTCCAGTTCCCGGCTGACCGTGGTACTGGAAACAAGCCGGTTGTCCGTGCAGATGGAGCAGGAAAGCCCGGCCGCTATCATCTTCTTCACCGGGTGGTCGGCCACGGACTTTATGGCGGGAATTGTCTGAAGGTTGCTGGTGACGCAGACCTCTATGCCGATGCGCTGGCTGGCTATATAGTTGGCGAGGTTGTCCACATACTTCTGGGGGTCCTTGATGGCAGGGTCCTTGACCATGTCGGCGGCGAACAGGAACGTGCCATGTCCGATGCGGTTTGCGTAGCACTCCGTGATGGCCTGGAATATTGATTCGGGACCGTAGGCCTCTCCGGCATGAACGGTCTTGCGCAGGAAAGTCTTGTGCGCCCAGTCATAGGCCTGCTTGTGGTCTATGGGCGGGAAGCCGGATTCCTCTCCGGCAAGGTCGAAGCCTACTATGGGGCAGCCTTCCTCGGCTATCATCGTGGAAGCGGTGCGCGCCAGTTCAAGGGAGGCGGTGGCGTAGACCTCTTTCTTCTTCGCGTGCAGCATTATGCGCAGAATATCCGCGAA
>CAYPTM010000389.1:0-2580 GCA_964413345.1 uncultured Elusimicrobiales bacterium | reverse complement strand
AGGAACAGGGCCACCGAGGGCAGGCACGCTATTATGGAGCCCGCCGCCAGGAATTTAAGGTTCGCGGAGAAAAGGCCGGAGAGATATGACAGGCCTACCGTGAGGGTGTAATTGCTCGATTCCCTGAGTATGATGAGCGGCCACATGAAGAGGCTCCATGACGTGACGAACGTTATTATGGCGAGCCCGGCCAGTGACGGCCTTATAAGCGGCAGCGCAACCTTGTACCATATGGCGAATTCAGAAAGGCCGTCGATACGCGCGGACTCGAACAGAGACTTCGGGATGGATTTATAGGCGTCCATCAGGAATATTATGCCCATCGCGCCCACGCAGGAGGGGAGTATGACGCCCCAGAGCGAGTTGTCCAGCCCCATCTTCACGCAGACGGAGAAGAGGGGGACGAAGGTCATTTCCCAGGGGACGAAGAAGGTCGCCATCAGTATGAAATACACGGCCTTCTTGCCCTTGAATTCCATCAGCGCCATGGGATAGGCGAAGAGGGAGCAGAACAGCAGGCTCAGGAATACGGTCAGGCCGGTAACCACGAGGCTGTTGAGCAGGTAGCGCGATATGTTCGCGTCGCGCCAGGCCCCGGCGTAATTGGCCAGCGTCAGGTGGCCGTTGAAGTCAGTGGCGGAGGTGTAGATTACCCACGCTATCGGCCCCGCGGCCAGAAGAAGCAGGCCGAGCAGGCTTGCCATCAGGAGAGGTTTTTTCATTTTTCGCTCAGTACGAATTTGTTAAGCACCGCTATCGCGGCCGCCAGAAAGAAAATCACCGCGCCCACCGCGCAGGCGAAGCCGATGCGGGGGGGGAAGTCGTTCAGCGCGTTGGCGTACATGTAGTAGATGAGGGTTTCGCTCTTGCGCAGCGGCCCGCCCGCCGTCATGACGTAAACTTCATCGAACACCTTTATCGCCGCGGTGGATGACAGTATCAGGACAAGCAGTATGTACGGCTTAAGCAGCGGCAGGGTGATGCGGCGGAAGGCGTACAGGTCGCTCGCGCCGTCCACCTGCGCCGATTCGTACAGGTTGGACGGAATGTTCTGCAGGCCGGTCAGGAACATGACCATGTAGTACCCTATGCCTTTCCAGAAGGTGACGAACATGACGCTGAATATGGCCAGGTCTGCGCCCGTCAGCCAGTATATGGGTTCCTTTATCAGGTGCATTGAGGTCAGCAGCCTGTTAAGCGCGCCGATGTCGTCGGACAGTATCAGCTTCCACGTAATGCCGGCTATCACCATGGGGATGACCACGGGTATGAAATAGGCCGTGCGGAAGAAGTTTATGCCGCGCATCTTGCGGTTTACCAGCACCGCCACCAGCAGCGAGGCCGTGGCCAGCACGGGCGTCACTATCAGGTAGAGCAGGGAGTTCTTTCCCGCGTTCCAGAAGTTCGCGTTGGAAAGCATCTCCCTGAAGTTGCCAAGCCCGGCGAAGGCCGGCGCGCTGAACACGTTGTAGTCGTAGAAAGCCAGTTTCAGCGCCCCGGCCAGCGGGTACAGCGCGAAGAGCGCGAACAGCAGCCCGCCGGGCAGCATGAACAGCAGGATGTTCCGCTTGCTCATCATTTGCCGAAGGCCTCCGCCAGCAGTCCCCACAGGTCATGCTTCTCTATGTAGACAAGGTCGAAGAGCATGACGCCGCTGCTGTTTTCCATGCAGGTTCGTATGGCCCGCCTGAAGCCTTCCGGATTCTTGCCGCTTTCGTTGAAGTAATCGTAGACATACAGGCTGCCGTAGACCGGCTTTTCGCCGTTGACGGCTTCCCTGGCCATGGCGCAGGCCCCTTCCACCGAGAACCAGTAGGCTTTCGGCGTCTGTTCCCCGGTCAGCGGGTCCATGTAGGTTTCCTTTTTCGCCTCAAGCTCCTTGACCGTCACGCTGGGATAGTAGCAGCCGGCCATGAGGTGGTCTATAAGACCGGCAAAGCCTGTCTTGCTGTAATCGGGCGTCATCCACTTGTAGCCTGGCTTGAAGGAGGTGCTGCCCCAGTTCACGCCCACGTCGTAATAAAGGGGATACCATGACCCCGCGTAGGCGTTCACTTCCAGTTTCGGGTTCGCCGCGCGGGCCGCCGAAGCCGCCTTTTCAAGGAAAGCCTTTATGTTCCCGGCGCGCCATTCCACCCAGCGGTTGAACAGCTTGCCCGGTATTATGCCCCTGTCGCCTTCGCGGTAGGTGAAGATGTCCTGCGGCCAGTTCCCCACCTTCGCGCCGAGGGCTTTCTCGAATTCAGCGCGGGTATAATCGCTGAAATCCGAGGCCATGCCGTCGTAGCGGAGCCGGTCGAAGACTATGCCGTCCATCGCGTAGCCGGAGGCCAGTTCCTTTATTATCGACAGCTCGTAAGCCTGCACCTGCGGCAGTATCGGGTTGGTGAAACCGGCGTAGCCGCCCGCGCCCTGGTCCACGTCCAGCGTGGGCTTTATGCCTTGGCGGGTGTAGAGCATGGTCTGCCAGTCGCGGTGCTTGAGCAGATTGCCGCGCATGGGCGTGGTCTGCTTGTGAGCCTCGGAGAAAGTGTTCATGGAGGCGTGCACCCTGAGGCCTTTCGCGTGGGCCATCTTCAC
>CAYPTM010000388.1:0-2585 GCA_964413345.1 uncultured Elusimicrobiales bacterium | reverse complement strand
ATTTCCGCCGCCGGGGGTAGAAGTTCCACGCGGACACCGCCCCGGACATTGGACAGCAGCTCCAGCTCGGCCTTGTCGATATAGGTTCCGGTGATGACATACCTGGCGCGGGTTCCCGCCACCGGACGCGCCCAGACTTCCAGGACATTCTGCCCATCCCGGACAAAATAATGCGAGCCGCCGGAACCCAGGCCGCGCACGAATTCCCGCCCCTCAAGCAGTTGCGAAGGCATCCGCGAGTGGGGTTCCCACACGGAGCCCGGGAAGGTGTTGAACGCATCGTCAAGAAAGGCGTAAAAGTCGAATGACCTGGCGAAGGGAGCCAGCTCGGAAGCGGAACGCCATGACTGCATCGCAGCGGCGGCCAGCGCCTCCAGCTCCCTGTCAAGCCCTTCCCCGCGGAACCGGAAAGTGCGGCTCAGGCTCATATTGAAGGAATCGTTGGCCTGCCTGAAAACGGTGGAGATGCGCGCGGCGCGAAGCGTGTCGACGTAATAGAGGCCGCCGATAAAAACGGCCTCCGAAACAACGACAAGCATTAGCAGCCGCACTCGCGCGCTGAATGAAGGGAAGCGCAAGACATTCCTCCGCATGGCCTAACTTAAAAGTATTACTACTATATTAGCACAAGATTGGCGGCGCCGCACCTGGCATTACGCCTTCAACCGCTCCACGATCTTCTCATACGCCAGCGACCGGGACGCCTTGACGATGAAACTCCCTCCGCCCCGCACCGCTTTCTCCAGTTCAGGATACCAGGACTCCCAGTCCCGGGAATAGAAAACCTTCAGCTTTCCCCCTGCGAGGACATCGGCTGCGGGCTTCATCTCATCGCCGGAAAGGAACACGGCTTCCAGCGGCAGGGTGGACAGGAGGCTGCCAAGTTCGGCATGGTAGCGGACGGACTGCGCGCCAAGTTCCTTCATGGTCCCCAGCACGGCGTAGCGTGGACCGGGGTTAAGGCGGCAGAACTCCGGCAGGGCCACATTCATGGAGCCGGGATTGGCGTTGTAAGCGTCCAGAAGGATTTTCGCGCCGCCAATCTCCAGGGTCTGGCTGCGCAGGGCGGGCGCGCGGAAAGCCGCCAGCCCCTCCAGTATGGTATCCCAGCCCAGACCGCTGGCGAGGGCGGCGCAGGCCGCTCCCGCCGCGTTAAGACGGTTATAGGACTGGGGATAAAGGAAGGCGGACTCGTAGTCCCTGCCCTCATGACGGAGAACAAGGCGCTCCCCTTCCAGCACCCGGACAGAAGCGTCAGCAGCGGTGCCGAAGGTCAGGCGCGGGCCGGCCCATTCCCGGTCCAGGCGGCGGAGCATACCGTCGTCGGCGCAGTAAACGAGTGTCCCGCCCGGAAGGAGGCAGCGCCAGCTTTCCGTCTCGGTACGGTAGATGTTTTCAATATCGCCGAAGAATTCGGTATGCTCCGGCGCTATCGAGGTGACGACCGCGACGCTCGGCCTGGCAATGCCGGCTATCTGCAGGACTTCGCCGCCCGCCGAGGCGCCCAGCTCATATACGGCGAAACGATGCTCGGGCCCCATCTCCAGGACCGAAAGGGGGAGCCCGAAGTGGTTGTTGAGATTGCCCTTGTTCGCCGCCGTGGGGCCAGCCTTCGAAAATATGGAATAGATGATTTCCTTGGTGGTGGTCTTGCCGTTGGAACCGGTTACGGCCGCCACCGGTATGGGGAAGCGCCTTCTGTGCATGGCGGCCAGATTGTGCAGCGCGACGAGGGTGTCGTCCGCCTCGAGCACCTGCGGAGGAAGCCCCTGTATACCGGCGGAGGCCCCCGCGGAAGCTATCCAGCCGCCGGCGGCGCGGGCCTGGGGGGAAGGCAGAAAAGAATTGGCGTCGAAAGTGCGCCCCTTCAGCGCCCAGAAGATCTCTCCGGGACGAAGAGCGCGCGTGTCGGTGCAAAAAGAGTCGAAAGGGGCGTCCGGGTTTCCTCTTACAAGACGGGCGTCCGCCATGGCGGCGACCTGACCCCAGGTTAGGGAAAGTTTCATGAGTGTCTGCATCTCCTGTGCTGGCTGCGCGACGGTCCTGTCGGGCCGGCGTATACAGAAATCATAGTTAAATTTTCGGCAAGGAAAAAGAGGCGGGGGGAAACGCTGCGCTGAAATAAGCGGCATAACTTTAAATAGTTATAAATCCCCGTGGTTTTTGGTAGAATGGGACTATCATTCGGGGTTCCCGGGGTGGATTATGACAACTAAGCGTCCGAACCAGAGCGGCGCTTGCCTCAAGTGCAAGCTTCCCGGAGAAAACAAGAAGCTTGCCAGGCAGATAGCGGCGCTTACCAAGGCTCTTGAAGAAAGGGAAAAAAGCTGCGAACACCTGATGCACCTCTACGGCTGCGTGGAACAGGGAATAGCCATCCACGAAATCGTGCTGGATGAGCATAACCACCCCTGCGGCTACAAATTCGTGGACGCGAACCCCGCCTTTGAAAGGCTGACCGGCATTTCCAAAAGCCAGCTTGCCGGCCGCTCCGCGCTGGAGCTTCTGCCGCATCTGGACAAGTCGTGGCTCTCGGTCTTCGCCACGGCGGCCATAACGGGAAAGCCGGTGCGCGCGGAAAAATA
>CAYPTM010000387.1:0-2589 GCA_964413345.1 uncultured Elusimicrobiales bacterium | reverse complement strand
GCGGCGGACATATTCGCACAGGCCCTCCTGCTGGACCCGGACAACCTGATGGCGAATTACGGCCTCGGCGCGGCCAAGCTTCTGGGAAGAGCCCCGGCAGCGGCCATCCCCTATTTCACTCGCGCCGCCGGCATTGACGCGTCATACTGGCCCGCATACTCCGGCAGGGGCAGGGCGCATTTAGACATGGGCAATCTGCCCGCCGCCGAAGCCGACCTGCGGCATGCGCTTTCCATCCGCCCTGACGAAACCAAGGTGCGCCTCATGTTGGCCGACACGCTCCGCAGTTCCGGGAAGGGGGAGGAGGCCGCGGAGGAATATACGGCGGTGCTGGAGGCGATATGGCAGGGCCAGACCGGCGCCGCCAGAAACGAGATACTGTTCTCTTCCGCGACGATGGGAGCCGTGCTGTTGTCCAGAGGGGAAGCGCGCCTGATGGCCGGCCGGAAAGAAAAAGCCCTTGAGGATTTCGACTCCGCGCTTGAATTCACCGGCCGCCCGGAACAGGCCCTTGCGGGAAAAGGCGCGACGCTGTTCAGCATGGGGAAACTGGACGAGAGCGAAGTGGCCCTTTCCAGCGCAATCGCAGCTGCTAAAACGAATCCTTTCTATTTCGTCGCCCGGGGAAACACGCGGCTTGCGAGCGGAAACACGCAGGGGGCCGAAGAGGATTTTTCCGCCGCGCTGGCCCTTGATTCAGGCATGGTAATGGCGCTGGCCAACCGCTCCATCGCGCGCAAGGCGCAGGGCCGTCCGGGGGCGGCGCTGGAGGACCTCAATGCCGCGATAAAGCTATCCCCTTCGACGGCGGCGTTATACAACAACAGGGGAAACCTCTATCTCGCCATAGGTGACGCGGCAAACGCCCTGAAGGACTACAGGGCCTCGCTGCGCCTGTCTCCCGGCTCTCCGCAGGCGCGGAGCGGGGAGGGAGCCTCTCTTGTGGAGCTGGGAAAATACCGGGAGGCGCTGAAGGTTCTGGACGTCGCGATAGCCTCGGTCCCGGCTTATCAGCCTTCCTACCACAACAGGGCCGCCGCGAAGCTGGAAATGGGAAAATACGAGGAAGCCCTCGCCGACGCGGATAAAGCGCTTAAAATGGACCCGAACGACAACAGCGCCAAGATTTTGCGCGGCATAATCCTGTTCAATCTAGGGCGCTGGAACGAGGGAAGCCTCTCCGTAATGGAGGGCCGGAGAAAGCTTGACCGGCAGGCTCCGCCGGACTGCGCTCTGGCCTTCGTGGATTGGACATTCAACAGGGCTCCCAAACCGGCTCTGCAAAAACTCCGCCTGTGCCTGTCCAAGGGCCTTTATGACAAGCGGATTCTGGTCTCTCCGCACCAGGGGGGAAAATTCCTGAAAGGGATGGATAAGATGCCGGAGTACAAGGAGCTCCTCAGGGAGTATCCAGTCAGAAAACCGGCAGACGCGCTGGGTCAGAAATAGGCCAGGGCGCGCGGCGGAACAGTTGTGCTATAATTTAGCGACACTAGACAGTACCCTTGGGGGGCACAATGCTGGCTGTTATCGCCGTATTCATACTGATGGTGGTCATGATAGGCATAGGGGCCTATCTCATGTGCATGCCGCGCGACGCCCGCGATTACGCGGAGCGCGGTTATCGCCGGATAAAAGAGGGGAAGCCGGAACTGGCTCTTGATGACCTGACCTCGGCCATAGCGAAGGAGCCGAACTGCGCCGCGCCGTACGTCTACAGGGGCATGGCGTATCATTACAGCGGCAAACCGACCGAGGCGCTCAAGGACTTCAACCGCGCGCTGGAAATAGACCCGGACCTGCCTCCCGCCTACAGTCACCGCGGGGAGCTTTTCAAAAGCATGGGCAGGCTGGAGGAAGCGCTGAAGGATTATGACCAGGCAATAAACCTGGAGCCGAAATATAAAAGCGCCTACAAGGGCCGCGCGGCGGTTTACCGCGAACTGGGCCGGGACAAGGAAGCGCTGCTGGACCTGGCCAGAATAAAGGATTGAAGAGGTTTTCAGACAGAGAGGGGAGGCCGCTAAACAGCGGCCTCCCCTCTTTTTTATCTGATTTATCCGATATGGTTTACTTTGATTTCTGGACAGGAGCCAGCAATTGCGCCACTTCCCGGCTGCGCGCCAGCGGGGAGAGGAAGCGCCCGGCGTCAGAAGCGTTGGTTATGCAGGACAGGGCGTCCGGCCCGCCGAGGGCATGCGCAGCCTTCAGTTCCGCCAGCGTCCCTGCTTTGTCCCTTCCCCGGGATTTGGCGTAAACAAGCGCCGCCTTAACGACATGGAAGCGGGGCTGTATTTCCTCGAAAGCGGCGGCCTTGTCCAGGTCGGTTTCCGCGGACTTAATGTCGTTGAGGCACAGGGACGAAAGAGCCCGTTCGAAGTAGATATTCTGTATGTCGGGGTTCAGTTCCTGCGCCTTGTTGAAGTCGGCGAGGGATTTGTCATACTGGCCGTCGGCCCGGAGCGCGACGCCGCGTGAGATGTATGGTTCCGGGGACTTGGCGTCCAGTGTCACGGCCTGCGTGTAATCCGCCACCGCCTGCCGGTAATCCTTGAGCATGAAAGACGCTTCCGCCCGGCAGGAAAAAGC
>CAYPTM010000386.1:0-2590 GCA_964413345.1 uncultured Elusimicrobiales bacterium | reverse complement strand
CACAGAGATATGACTCCCATGTGCTCCACGCTGGAGAATGCCAGCATGCGCTTGGCGTCTCTTGCAGCGATTATGAATGGGGCCGCTATGGCTATGGAAAGGAGGCCGAACAGCGTCAGCACTGCGCAGGGGTAATCCGGCCCGATGGCTTTTACCGCGACGGCGTAGAAGCGGAGCAGTGCGTAAAATGCCGTAGGCAGCAGCACTCCGGAGAGCATTGCGCTGACCGGGCTGGGAGCCTGGCTGTGGGCGTCGGGGAGCCAGAAATGAAGCGGAGCCAGGCCCGCTTTTGCCCCGTAGCCTATTGCCGCGCACAGGAAAGCCAGCTTGACCAGGGAATCGTTCATCTGCCCGGCGTTAGCCATGAAGGAAAGCCAGCCCAGCGTGGGCACGCCGGCGACCTTAAGCGACGCGAAGTAAAGGACGGTAGTTCCGAACATGGCGAAGGCGATGGCTATGGAACAGAGTATGACGTACTTCCAGGCAGCCTCGAGGGAATGGCGGTTGCGGTAGAACCCCACCAGGAACGCCGTGGAAAGAGTGGTGGCTTCCACCGCTATCCACATGACGCCCATGTTTTCCGTGAACACGGTCAGATACAGCGCGGCAGCGAAGGTGTGCAGCAGCGCGAAGTAGAACCGGTGCGACATGGTGCGCGCCTCGCGGCCCGTGCCTTCGCGGGCCAGATAATCGGCTGAATTGAACGCCGCGGCCGCGTAGACCACTGATATTATGCCGCCGACCAGTATGCTGAGATAGTCAGCGTAAAGGCCGGAATGGGGCACAGGCCCGTCAAGAAGAACGAGCGTGCCAAGCGCCGTGCAGACGGCGAGCGACGTGGAGGCCGCGATTTTTGAGACGGCGTCCAGATAGTGCAGTCCGCCCCTTGCCGCGCACAGAAGCGCGGCTCCGACCGGGGCGATGAATATTGTCCAGATGGGCATCATCCCCTCAGCCTGTTAAGATGTTCGGTGTCCATTGAAGAGAACGCCGTACGTATTCGTATTATGAGCATTCCTATTATCACCACAGCCACCAGCAGGTCGAACGCAAGTCCCAGCTCCACGACCATCGGCATACCGAAACCGGTGGAGATCGCCGCGGCCAGAAGGCCGTTCTCCACCACCAGCAGGCCGATGGCCTGGGTCATGGCTTTTCTGCGGCCCACCATCAGCCACAGGCCGAGCTGCATTATGGCCAGCGCCAGGCCGAAACCCCGCGCCGCGAAACCGTCGATTGCGGCGAAAGGCTCCACCGCCGCGTAAGAAAGAAGGACGAGGCCCACGCCGCACAGCACCGACACCTGATAGCTTACCGCAGGGTCGAGTTCCCGCTTCATCCTTATGTTGGATATCACTTTCTGAAGGTAATACGGTATCCAGAGGCCCTTCACCGCTATGGTTATCAGCGCCACGGGCAGCACGTGATGCCGGCCCGGGGAAAGGGAAATGACGGCCGCGGCCAAACCGAGCAGCATGGACTGGGCGCCGTAAGCCCTCAGCAGCAGATTCACATTGCGGAAGGCCAGCATGCCCAGCGTCGTTACCAGAGCCAGCGCCGTAAGAAAAGTGACCGACTGTGATGCGATGAATCCGGTTGTCATAGGCCTATCCTCACAAGCCCCTGCGCCAGCAGGCCGAGCAGCGCCAGAGCGAACGCCGCGCCCAGAAAGTCCGGCACGCGGAAGAGGCGCAGCTTGGCCATGGAGCTTTCAACGAAGGCAATCACCATGCAGAGGAAGCCGACCTTGATGGCATAAAGGATGAAAGCCACCAGCAGGCTCCCCGCGTCCGCCTCCGAAGCCAGCCCGTACGGGAAGAACATGTTGGCCAGCAGCGTCAGGAAAAGGGTGAGCTTCAGCCAGGAACCCCATTCCAGCACCGCGAGCGATTTGCCGGAATGCTCCAGAATCATGGCCTCGTGTATCATGGTCAGTTCGAGATGCGTGGCCGGGTTGTCCACCGGCACGCGGGCGCATTCCGCCAGGGCGACCAGGAACAGCGCCGCGAAGGCGAGAGCCCAGCCCGGCGACAGCGACTGCCAGCCGTTGGCCGAAATTGTCCGCACAATCTCCCCCGCCTGCGTGGACTTTGCAGCCACCGCCGGGGTGAGAAGGGCCAGGATGAGCGCGGGTTCGGCTATGGACGAAACCATCATTTCGCGCGCCGAGCCCATGCCGCCGAAAGCGCTGCCGCAGTCAAGTCCGCCCAGCGCCATGAAAATGCGCGGCAGGACGAGCAGATAGGCCAGAACAATCAGGTCCCCCGCGAAGCCGAGCGCGGGAGTCTGCGTGATTACCGGCACCAGCATGCACGCGGCCAGCGTGCCGCCAAACACCGCGTAGGGAACCGCGCGCAGCACCCAGGAGGATGTCTCGGAAACCGTCTCCTCCTTGTTGAAGAACTTCAGCAGGTCGCGGTAGGGCTGGAATACGGAGGCCCCGGGACGGTTCTGGAGCGAAGCTTTCAGCTTGCGGATAAAGCCGGTCACGAGCGGCGCCGAAAGAACCATAAGGCCGGGGCCGAATGCGGAAGCGACTGTCAGGTTGTTCATGTTCATTTCTGCCCCGCTATGAGTATGGAGATGAGTA
>CAYPTM010000385.1:0-2592 GCA_964413345.1 uncultured Elusimicrobiales bacterium | reverse complement strand
CTGCCTGTCCTCCGCCGCCACGACAAGCAGCGCCCCGGCGCGTATACGGTCGAACAGCTCTGTGCCGCGCAGGGCGGCGATTATGTCCCCGGCCAGGCATTCTATGGAAGGCGCGGTCTCGGATACCCCCGCGTAGGCCTGCGCGATGGAAGGGACGGAGACAACGCACAGCGCGCGGCCGGTCTCCTGCACAAGGCGGAAAACCCGGTCGTTCAACAGCCGTAGCTCGGCTTCTCCAAGAAGGCCGGCGCTGTCGGAAACGAAGTTTCCTTCCTGCGGCAGACTGATGTTAAGACATGCGGTCATGTTTTGTCCCCCAAACCGGCAATCCGGCTCCGGCAATATTATAGTTTATTGCGCGAATGATAACCCGGGAATTCCCGCAGCCCGCCCCGCTCCGGCGACAAACCAACGAGGGTATATCTAAATAGGTTTATGATGTTGTATAATGATATTACTTAAATGTTAAGACGCATAAGACGGATAATATCCTTACCAATAGACGGATTCAAAGCAGTTTTTTCTCCTAAAACCGCTTCGAAAAGCGGGGACAAGAGTTGTCTGCCTGACAATGAGTTTTCGTCCCTCGGCCTCTCAAAAAGCCTGGCCAAAACCACAGCCGCCCTCGGCTGGAAAAAACCGACTCCCATACAGAAAGAAGCCATACCCGTGGCGGTATCAGGCAAGGACCTTCTGGGATGCGCGCAGACCGGTTCGGGTAAAACGGCGGCCTTCGGCCTGCCAATACTCCAGAAACTTTCCCAGCCTTCCCACAAAAAAGGTATACGTGCCCTGGTACTGGTTCCCACGCGCGAACTGGCCACGCAGGTTGACGAAACCTTCTGCATGCTGGCCGGCAAGAACGGCCCCAAAACTGCCGTCGTAATCGGCGGCGTGGGCTACGAGGGCCAGACGCGCGCCATAGCCAAGGGGGCCACGATACTTATCGCCACCCCGGGCCGCCTGCTGGACCATCTTGAAAGGCGCAACTTCAACCTCAACAACATCGATGTCCTTGTGCTGGACGAAGCCGACCGCATGCTGGACATGGGCTTCATGCCGGACATAAGCAACATCATCTCCCGCCTGCCGAAAACGCGGCAGACCATGCTGTTCTCGGCCACGCTGCTGCCGGAGATCGAGCACATAGCCTCTTTCGCCCTGCGCAATCCGGTGACGGTAAGCCTCGCCAGCCCCAAGCAGACGGCGGAAGGCGTATGCGATTTCATCTATCCCGTCGCCCCGCACCAGAAGCCGGAACTGATAGTGGCCCTGCTGCGCAGCATACCCGACGCGAAGTCCATACTCATCTTCACCCGCACCAAGGCCCGCGCCGACCGCGTGGAGCACCAGCTCACCATAAACGGCTTCAACGCCGGCATACTGCACTCCGACATATCGCAGGGCCAGCGCACCCGGGTGATGAGCGGTTTCCGCGACGGCTCCTGCCGCATACTGGTGGCCACGGACATAGCCGCCCGCGGCCTCGACGTGCCGGACATCTCCCACGTCATAAATTACGACGTGCCCTCGCACCCGGAAGACTATGTGCACCGAGTGGGCCGCACCGCGCGGGCCAACGCGCGCGGACAGGCCTTCACCATGCTCGACATCGAGGAGAACGACTATCTCTGCGCCATAGAGGGATACCTTGGCCGCATAATACCGCGCAAGGCGCTGCCCGGCTTCCGCTACATCATACCGCCGAACCTGAGCCCGTCGAAGCGCAGCCTCAGCCGCATAGCCGCGAACAAAGCCGCGGACGAGGCGAACAAAGCCGGCATGGCCGCGTTGAATACCGGGAAGTAGAACGATTGCATAGAACGAAAAAGCCCCCTGCGTTGCAGGGGGCTTTTTTTGTTGCCGCCGATATCAGTTCAGCCTGTACAGCATGACGGGCTTGGGTATCCCCTTGAACTCATGCGGCCCAAGCTCCGTGAACGGAAACTCGTTTTTGCTGACAGCCATGCAGACGCTGTCCGTAAACCATATCTGCCCCGCCTCGGCCACGCCCTCCACGCGCGAGGTGAGATTGACCGCGTCGCCGTAAATATCGCCGTCAGGAGCGACGGACACTTCTCCCATGTGGACCACCACCCTCACGTTAATGGACTCCCTGTCGCTTTTGCCGGCGTTGTAGGCCGCCAGGCCGGACTGTATGGCCATTCCGCAGCGCAGCGCGGCGCTTGGACTGTCGAACGTGGCGAGGAAGGCGTCCCCGATGGATTTTATGACCTGGCCGTAGCACCGGGTTATCAGAGGGCGCAGTATTTCCTGGTGTTTCTTCAGATACTCCATCATTTCCTGGGGAGTGGAGGACGCGGTCTTCGCGGTATAGCCCTTTATGTCGGTCATCATTATCGTGACGATGCGCCGCTCAAGAGCGAAACTGTTGCGTATCTTCTCATAACGCGCCTCTACATCCTTGTGCTTTATGCCCTCTGAAATAAAGCGGCGGTAAATCTCCATGGCCATGTCCGCGCGGCCCTTGCCCTCGTACCGGAGAGCGGCCCTGTAATGAAGGTCGGGGAACTTCCGTATGGCAAAATTCTGGGCCATGACGCGGTAAAATTCCGTGGCCATTTCCAGGTC
>CAYPTM010000384.1:0-2600 GCA_964413345.1 uncultured Elusimicrobiales bacterium | reverse complement strand
GGAAGCGATGGAACTCGAGCTTTCCGCGGCAGGCTACGGCGAGACGCGTGCCCTTATACGCATGGGAGAGCGCATGCTCTACGGCATCGGAGTGTCCTCCGACAGCGCCCGGGCCATGGACTATTTCACTGAAGCGGCGCAAGGCGGCAGCCCGGAAGCAGCCTACTGGCTGGGTTCCGCGCTGGCCCTTCAGGAAGGAGCGCCCATAGATCAGGCGGCTGCCGCTTCCGCGCCTCTTACGCCGAATATGCTGCTGGCGGCGAAATGGCTGAGGAAATCGGCCGAGGCCGGGTACGCGAGAGGACAGCTCGCGTACGGAGAAATCCTGGAAAACGGCATCGGGACGGCCATGGACCAGGAAAGCGCTCTCGACTGGTACGCGAAAGCCGCGGGACAGGGATTGTCCGAAGCGCTTATCAGGCAGGCCCGCCTTACAGAAGCAAGAGCCAGGACCCCGGGAGAGAAAGCGCAGGCCCTGCGCCTGCTGGTTCGGGCGGCCGGAGCGGACCGGAGCCGGGAGGGAGACCTGCGCGGATTCCTCTCCCGCCAAACGCCGGAGGAACTGCGCGCCATTCTTGCCGTGCCGAAACACAAACGGCTTTCCGAACCGGGAAAACTGTCGGAGGATCTGCTGGCTCCGCCGGAAAAACCTTTTTCCGCGCCGCCGATGCCGCCCGGAACCGTGATATCCAGAGGCGGCGCGGCATCCTCGCTGGCGGCCGTGGCGCTGCTGCTTGCCGCAGCGGCAATATTCGCTGCGCTCAAGCTTCCGTCCTGTCCCAGGAATTTCGAGCGGCGCTGCGCCGTGTCCGTCTTGCGCCTCATGAAAAAAGCCGGCGCGGCGGCAGGGAAGGCTGCGGCCGCCGTAGTCGCGCAAGAGCCGGCGCAAGCCGGCGCCAGCGGTGAAGCCGCCGCCGGCCAAAGCGGGAACGGCGACACGAAAAAAGACAAGCCGGATGACAAGGATGACACTGTTTTGAAAATATCGCTGTAAGGCTGAGGGGAAAATGAGAGCAGACATCAAAGCTGAAAACACGAAGGGGAAAAAGTCGTCCGCAGTGATTCTGGGGCTGCTGGGCCTGCTGTCCGCCGCCATGGTCCCGGGGACGCCGGCTCGCGCCGCCAATCCGGATTTCCAGCGCGCCATGGATTTGTATGAATCGAAAGATTACCAGGAGGCTTTCGCCCTGGCCGAGAAACTCGCCGCGGAAGATTACGCGCCCGGCTACACGCTGCTCGGCAAAATGTATTACAACGGCAAAGGAACCGAGCGCAGTTATAAGACAGCGCTGGCCAATTATCTTAAAGCGGCGGAACGAGGGGAAAGCACAGCGCAGTATATGGCCGGCGTCATATACCTTCTGGGGAAAGATGTCCGCCCGGATCCGCAGGAAGCGATAAAATGGCTGTCCAAGGCGGCGGCGCAGGGCCACGCCAGGGCAGCGGCAACACTTGCAGACGCATACGTGGAAAACCCCGGTTTTCCGAAAGATTACAAGGAAGCCGCGAAATGGTACGCGGTGGCGATAGACAGGACAGGTAATCCGAAGGTGATGATGCAGCTTGCCGCCCTGTATGAAAAAGGCCAGGGAGTGGACAGGAACACCGAAGAAGCCGCCAAATGGTACAGGCTGGCGGCAAAGGCCGGGCACGCGCCCGCGCAGGTGGCCCTGGCCAAGCTTATGCGCCACGCCAAAACCACTACCGAGACAGCCGTGGAGGCCGCGGCCATACTGGAAAAAGCGGCTTATTCCGGTAACGTGCAGGCTCAGTATGATTTGGGCGAAGCGTATTTCGAAGGCAGAAAAGGAGTGCCTAGGAATCCGGAAAAAGCCCGCAAATGGCTGACAGCCGCCGCGGACGGGGGGAACACCGAGGCGCAGTTCATGTCCGGCCTTATGCTTTACGACGGCATCGGAGGCCCGGTCAACAAAGAGGGAGCCGCGGCCTATTTTGCCAGGGCGGCGCAGGGCGGCCATGCCCAGGCCATGAACAACAGGGCAGCCATGCTTGAGGCCGGAGACGGCGTGCCAAAGGACATAGCCGCCGCCAGGGAGCTTTACGCGGCAGCGGCGCAGAAGGGAAACACGGCCGCCAGAATAAATCTTGCGAGAGTAGGAGAGCCCCGCAGGGATGTGGACGAAACAGGAACGCCGCTGTTCACCTCCACCGAAACTGCTCCGTCGGCAACCATGACCCAGCCTCCGCAACACTCTTCCGCGCCGGACGAGGCAAGGCAGGAAAACGAGCCGAGCAGGTCCTCCGCCGCAATCAGGTCGCCGGCGCAGGAACTGGCTCCGGGAAGCCAGAAAGAATCCCGGATGGCACGGGAAAACAAAGCGGCGGCAGAAGGCAGCGGCACGGAAGGCAGGAAGAAGTCCTCCTCCGGCAAATCCCAGGCTAAGGAAGCCGGGACGGCTGCGGAGGAAAACGCACATGCACGGCAGAAAACCGAGCATTCCGGCGCGATGACTGAAACACCGGATGCTCCGCCCTCGCGCATCTAGCGCAGCGTTTCATAAACATTCCGGAATTATATGTAAAGATATTCAGGAAACGTTGCACTAGGCGGCCGCCGTTAAATTCGTTATGATGGTATA
>CAYPTM010000383.1:0-2612 GCA_964413345.1 uncultured Elusimicrobiales bacterium | reverse complement strand
GGCCCATCATCCTCGCGCCACCGACGAACATCATGACCATGGTGACGGCGAAAAGCAGGGCCGGAGTGCCGAGGTCCTTGCCGATGTAAATCAGGAAAAGCGTTATGCCGGCCACGCCCAGCGGCTTCAGCTGCGCGCTGAAGCGCGTTTCCAGCGCCTGCCTGTTCCTGTCTATGTGGTCGGCCAGATACCAGATGAGGGCTATCTTGGCGAATTCGCTGGGCTGAAGCTGGAATCCAGCTATCTTTATCCACCTGTGCGTGTTCGCCGTTTTGGTGACGAACAGCGCCGCCACCAGCAGGCCCCATACCGCCCAGAGCACGTGTATGGGCGTTATCTTCGCGCGCACCTTGTCCCAGTGCCGGGACAAGTACCACATCGCGGTCCCGCCCATGGCGAGGGCTATTATCTGTTTCTTGAGATAATAAACCGTTGTCTTGGTCAGAAAGGCGCTGGACGAGTATATGAAAACCATTCCCCCGATAAGCATTATCAGGATGATGAGCAGGAGCGTGAAATCGGCCGGATTGCCGGGGCCGCTGTACCGCGTCTGGCGGGCGGCGACCCCCTTGTCCGGCCTGAAGAGAATGGTGTAATCCTTTGGCATGTCAGCGCACTTTGAGCGATGCCAGCGAGAACAGCATCAGTATGATGCCCGCTATCCAGAACCTTATGGTCACCTTCGGTTCAGCTATGCCGGAAAGCTCGAAGTGATGATGCAGCGGCGCCATGCGGAAAATGCGTTTACCTCCCCTGAACTTGTAGGAGGCCATCTGCAGGACCACCGACACGGTTTCGACTACGAAGACGCCGCCCACTATGGGGAGTATAAGCTCCTGCTTTATGCAGATGGCCGATACGCCTATTATGCCGCCCAGGAAGAGGGAGCTCGTGTCGCCCATGAACACCTGCGCGGGGTAGGAATTGAACCACAGGAAGCCCAGGCATGAACCCACCAGCGCCCCCAGGAAGACCGTTATTTCCCCCGCCCCTTCGACCGGGATTATCTTGAGGTATTCGGCGAACTTCATGTTGCCTGCCACGTAGGCGAATACGGCGTAGGTAAGGGCGCAGAATATCATGTTGCCGGCGGCAAGGCCGTCCTGTCCGTCCGTCAGGTTGACGGCGTTTGAGGCGCCCACTATCAGGAACATGGAAAGCGCCATATAGAGGAACGAGAGGTCCCATATCAGGCCCTTGGTGTAAGGAGCGTACACGGCGGTGGTGAAATCCTCGTTGGGCGGGTAGATCGTCAGGTATCCGACCACGGTTATGGCGGCGAACATCTGCACCACCAGCTTGAGAGAGGAGGGCGCGCCGGCGGGATTCTTTTTGACCAGCTTGGTGTAGTCGTCCAGTATGCCGACGAAAGCGAGCAGGCCGGTGGTCCACATCAGCAGCCATATGAAGCGGTTGTCGGGCCGGGCCCAGAGGAGGACGCTTACGCACAGCGTTATCAGTATGAGAAGGCCGCCCATGGTGGGGGTGCCGCTTTTGGAAAGGTGCGTGGCCGGGCCGGACTGACGCTGTATCTGCTGTATCTTGTAGGAACGCAGTTTTTCGATGATTTTGGGCCCTATGAAGAGACTCAGCAGAAAGGCGGTGACCACCGCACCGCCGGTGCGGAAGCTGATGTACTGGAATATGTTCAGCGGGCTGAATATGTCCCGGTAATTGGCTAGATAATAGAGCATGGTATTTTGGCGCTACAGGTGCTGCGTCCCTCCTTTTTGCGTTTCCCCGGCCTTTCCGGTCTTCGCGTCCGGCAGCGACGCGGCCTGCGGCCTGTCCGGCTGTACTCCTACAAGACTGAGAAGCTTGCCCGCTATGTCGGCGAAAGCGGGGGCGGCCACTTCGCCGCCGTAAATTGCGTTGCGCGGATGGTCCACCGCCACGAGTATGGTGAACCTCGGTTCGTGAGCGGGAACAAAGCCGCAGAAGGAGGCCACGTGCTTGGTGCTGACGTAGCGTCCGTTCTCCAGTTTCTGCGTGGTGCCCGTTTTCCCGGCGATGCTGTAACCCTTTATCTGGGCGCGCATTCCGGTTCCGGCGTCCACTACGCGCACCAGCATGTCCG
Organism: uncultured Elusimicrobiales bacterium; assembly: GCA_964413345.1. Lineage (GTDB taxonomy): Bacteria > Elusimicrobiota > Elusimicrobia > Elusimicrobiales > Elusimicrobiaceae > CAYPTM01. Next base: position 535 of record CAYPTM010000383.1, on the reverse strand, counting down.
TTGTCTGGCCGGCCACCTTTTCGGAAACCACGCGCCGGACCTGCACCGGTTTGGATACGAAAATCTCCTTGCCGTCCGGCCCGGTTATCTTGTGCAGAAGCTGGGGTTCCATCATCAGGCCGCTGTTGGCCAGCGCGGAATAGGCGGTGGCAAGCTGGACGGCGGTAACGGCTATGCCGTGCCCGTAACCGGCGGTTATGAGGTTGATGGGCAGCCATTTTTCCATGGGGCGTATGCTGCCTTTCGATTCGCTGGGGTAGCTTATCAGGGTTTTGGTGCCGAAGCCGAAGCTGCGGATTTTCGCGTAGAATTTGCGCACGCCCATTTTCATGGCTATCTTGGCCGAACAGATGTTTGACGAATACTGCATTATTTCCGGTATTTTCGCCACGCCCAGTTTGTGGTCGTCGTTGATTGTTATTCTGGAGGAGTAGGCCCACTTCCCGTTGGCGGTGCAGTCGAACTGGTCTTCGGGGGTGATATCCCCCTCCTCCAGGGCCGAGGCTATGGTCACCATCTTGAAGGTGGAGCCCGG
>CAYPTM010000382.1:0-2615 GCA_964413345.1 uncultured Elusimicrobiales bacterium | reverse complement strand
TCCACATATCAAGCAACTGCTCGAAAATCAGAGTGTTATCAATGTGAATTCCTTTGGCTTAAAAATAGAGTGGCGCCGCCGGCGGGGCGCGGCCCGACGGATAAATTATATCAAATTACCCGGCGGCTCAAGGCCCGGACGGCCCCCAGTGCCCGGAGCTCGGACAAGGACAGGGCCGCCGGAGGAAAGAAATTTGACATGCTTCGCCGACATTTGTGAAAATGATAAATATAACGCGCGATATGCACGAGAGAAAACATGGCGGAAAACGGCACTCCTCAAAATACGGCACCAACGGCCCAACCCTGCGAAAGCTGGGCGCAGTGCCTGTGCGCCACCAAGGACAGGCTGGTTCTCCTGCCGCAGAATCCAGGCTCGATGTTCGTATATTGGGAATGGACTGCTCAGCGCGCGGCCCTTTTTGAAAAAGGCTCGCTGGCTCCCACGGTAAAATTCAAGCTGGTCTACGCGGAAAACCGCGCCCCGGCGCTGGAGCTGGATTTCAACTGGAAAACATTCCGGGCCTACGTCCCCCCTCCGGAACCGGGACGCTACTACCAGGCTTTTTTACAAGTTAACAATTCGGAAGGACAGGTGCAGACGGCGCTTGAGTCCAACGTCATTCTGTCGCCGCGCGGCAAACCGGCCGACGGCGAGCAGGCACTGCCTTCCAGCGGGGAGAGGCTGCGCAGCAGCATGTGGCTATGAGCGCGCGCGGACATCTCTGCATAGTTCTGCACGCGCACCTGCCCTTCGTGCGCGACCCGCACAAGGAGTGGTTCCTCGAAGAGGACTGGTTCTTCGAGGCGGTCGCGGAAACCTACGTCCCCCTCATCCTTCTTATAGAGCGTCTGGCGAAGGAAAACATCCGCCCGGCCCTCACCATATCCCTTTCCCCCACGCTGTGCGCCATGCTGGAGGACGAGGTCATGGCGGCGCGCTGCCGCCGGTACCTGCTTAAGCGCTACGAGCTGGCCGAGGAGGAAATCTCCCGCCTGGCGGACGACGACCCCTTCCTCAAGGCGGCGGTCAAATACCGGGACCTTTTCTCGCAGGCGCTTGAAGTGTTCGACCGCTTCAGCGGCGACCTGATAACCCCTTTCAAGCAGTTCCAGCAGAACAACTGGATAGAGATAATAACCAGCTCCGCCACGCACGCCGTGATGCCGCTCCTGATACACCCGGAAGCGGTGCGGGCCCAGATATCGCTGGCCGCCGCGGACTATCAGGAGCGCTTCGGCTGTAAACCGAAGGGCCTCTGGCTGCCGGAATGCGCCTTCGAGCCGCGGACCGCGCAGTACATGAAGCTTGCCGGCTTCAACTATTTTTTCATGGAAAACCACGGCCTCGCCTACGCGAATCCCGCTCCGCGCCACGGCGTTTACATGCCCACCAGGGTAAGGGGCGGCCTGTGCGCCTTCGCGCGGGACGCGGAATCGGCCAAAGAGGTGTGGAGTTCCAAGTTCGGCTATCCCGGCGACGAGGCCTACCGCGAGTTCTACCGCGACCTGGGCTATGACGCCGATTACGAATACATAAAACCATACCTGCACCCGGATGGCGTGCGCCGCAGCATCGGCCTGAAGTACCACAAGATAACCGGACCGGTGGAGCTGGCGCACAAACAGCCATACGACCCGGACATCGCCGCCGAAACGGCCATGCGCCACGCGCAGGACTTCCTTAAAAAGCGCATGGCGCAGGTAGAAAAAATTTACGCGGAGCAGAACATCCGCCCGGTAATCGTCGGAACTTATGACGCGGAACTTTTCGGCCACTGGTGGTTCGAAGGCCCGCAGTTCCTTGAAAACGTGATACGCCTCATACGGCAGGAACGCCTTCCGCTCCAGATGTCCACGGCGGGGGAATGCTGCGGACACTCGAATGATACCGCCGAAGTGGAGCCGGAGGAATCGTCCTGGGGCTCAGGCGGGTACTTCGACACCTGGTGCAACGACAAAAACGACTGGATTTATCCGCGCGTCAACTTCGTCACGGAACGCATGATAGAACTGGCGAACCGGTACCAGCACCAGGACCTCACCCATCTGGACACGCGCATACTCAACCAGGCCGCGAGGGAAACGCTTCTGGCCCAGTCTTCGGACTGGGCATTCCTGCTCTACGTCGGCTCGCACTCCGAATTCGCGAAACGCCAGATTGCCGAGCACTGCGACAATTTCTTCACACTGGCCAAAATGGTCGCGGAAAAGAAACCGGACGAAAGAATCCTCCATGCCCTTGAAGAGAAGGACAACCTGTTCGCCAACATGGACTTCCGAGTATTCGCCTCAGCCTCAACTTTCTAACCGGAAAAACAGAAAACCGCCCCGATTAAACGGGGCGGTTTTTTTTGCGCAAAAAATGCGGCAAGCGTTTTCAGTAGGCAACCATGACCGCTTCCTTCACTTCACCCAGCACCAGTGCCGCAGCCTGCCGGGCTTTCCCACTGCCGGCCCGAAGCATGCGCATAACCTCACCCGGGTCCCGGGAAAATTCGGCGCGCCGCGCCCTTATGGGGGCAAGCTCGGCGTTCAGTAACTCGGAAAGCCTGCGCTTTATCTTCACATCCCCCAACCCTCCGCGCCTGTACTGATTCTTCAGTTCCTCAAGCC
>CAYPTM010000381.1:0-2627 GCA_964413345.1 uncultured Elusimicrobiales bacterium | reverse complement strand
GCCCGCTTCCTTTACGCGGGCCAGTATTTCGTATGTTTCCTGCACCATGAGGGGGGAAAGGCCCATGGAAGGCTCGTCCAGAAGAAGAAGGCTGCCGCCGCTCATGAGCGCGCGGCCCATCGCCAGCATTTGCTGTTCCCCGCCGGAAAGCGTGCCCGCGGGCTGGGAGAGCCGGGCCTTCAGTCTGGGAAAATATTCCAGCGCGGCCGAAAACGCCCTGTCCAGTTCGGGACCGCGTTTCTTTCCCCAGGCCGCCAGGTCCAGGTTTTCCGCGACTGTCAGGTTGCCGAATATTCCGCGGCCTTCCGGGATGTGCGTTATTCCTGCCGCGGCGCGCTCATGCGGCGCGAGCGCCGAAACCGTCTTTCCGCGCAGGAGTATCTCGCCCCCGCACGGCACAAGGCCGGAAATGGCGCGCAGCAGGGAGGTCTTGCCCGCCCCGTTCGCGCCCAGCAGCGTCACCACCTCGCCTTCCATTACCCGCAGGGACGCGTTCCTTACGGCGGTTATCCCGCCGTAGCGGATTGTGGCGTTCCTTATTTCCAGCATGGTCCCCTGCCCTGTCATGATTCCGCTTTCCTTCCCAGATAGGCTTCTATGACTTTCGGGTTGTCCCTTATGGCGGACGGGCTTCCTTCCGCTATGACGGCGCCGAAGTCCAAGACTACAAGTCGGTCGCAAAGCCCCATCACGAAGCGCATCTGGTGCTCAATCAGCAGCACCGTAACCCCGTGTTCCTTCCTAAGCCGGTTTATAAGCGAGGCGAGCTCTTCCGTTTCCCCGCGATTCATTCCGGCGGCGGGTTCGTCCAGAAGCAGCAGCCGGGGCCGCAGCGCCATGGCGCGGGCCATTTCCAGCTTGCGCTGCAGGCCGTAGGGAAGATTCCGGGCCGTTTCCTCCGCCAGGCCTGCGAGGCCGAAAAACTCTAGCGTTTCCAGCGAACGCCTGCGTATTTCGCTTTCCTGATGCCGGTATGAGCCGGTGTGGAACAGCGAGTTCAGGAAGCCGTAGCCGCTGGAGGGATAATGCGCGGCGCGCACGTTATCGAGCACTGAAAGTTCTCTGAACAGGCGTATGTTCTGGAAGGTGCGGCTTATGCCCTCGGCGGCGATTCTGTCCGGGGTGAGCCCGGTTATGTCCTCGCCTTCGAAAGAGATGCGGCCGGAAGCGGGGCGGTAAACGCCCGTTATGAGGTTGAAAACCGTAGTCTTGCCGGCCCCGTTGGGCCCTATCAGCCCTACCAGTTCTCCCTTCGCCAGGTCCAGGCTGAAATCCGCGACGGCGCGCAGGCCCCCGAAATTCCGGGATACTTTCTCCATGCTCAGAAGATGGTTCTGTCCGGTCATGGCTTTCCCTCGCTTCGCGGAACGAACCACGAAAACTCCCGCAGGCCGAATATGCCCCTGCGCCGGAACAGCATCAGCCCGACCAGTATCAGCGGCATCACAGCCATGCGCCAAACGCCCATGAAGCGCAGGGCTTCCAGAAGACCGGTGTAGAGAACCGCCCCGGCTATGGAACCGGCTATCGAGCCGATGCCGCCCAGATAGACCATGGCCAGTATTTCGGTTGACTTGAGTATGTCGAAAGTTCCGGGGCTTATGTAGCGCAGTATATGGGCGAAAAGCGCCCCTGCGACACCGGCGAAAAACGCGGACAGCACGAACACCCGTATCTTCACCTGCCGGGTGTTGACGCCCATCAGCTCGGCGGCGGTCTCGTCCTCCCTTATGGCCATGGCGCCGCGTCCTCCGCTGGAATATATGAAATTGCGCATTATCCACACGGCCAGCGCCGTCCAGAAGAAAACCCACGGCAGGTTCGTCATCGCGGACATTCCCATGAAGCCCCTCGGGCCTCCGGCCGCGTCTATGTTCTCTATGGCTGATTTGACGATTATGTTGAGGGCCAGCGTGACTATGGCCAGATAGTCGCCGCGCGTCTTGAAAGAGGGAAAGGCGACCAGAAGCCCCGCCAGCCCGGCCGCGGCTCCGCCGCATATGACTGCGGCGGTAAAGCCCGCCTGCCCTCCGCAGGGGAAGACTTTGACCGTAATCAGGGATGCCGTGTACGCGCCTATGGACATGAAGGCGGCGTGTCCGACGGAGAATTCTCCCATGTAGCCGTTGACCAGGTTGAGGCTGAGCGTCAGGATTATGTTCACGCCCATGTACATCAGCACCAGCTGCAGGTAGGAGTCCAGCCAGCCGAAAAGCCATGTCCCCAGGCAGCACAGGAAACCTGCTGCCAGCAGCAGCGGCATGCGGTGTCTTTTCAGGAAAGCGGTGATATCCGTCATGTCAGATTTTCTGCGTCCTCGGCTTGCCCAGAATGCCGTGCGGACGGAGTATGAGCAGCACGATGAGTATTGAAAAGACAACGAAATCCCGGTAGGTCGAGGGCAAGAAGCTGACTGTCATTATCTCTACCATGCCGAGTATGAATCCTCCCAGCATGGCGCCGCGTATGTCCCCTATGCCGCCTACTACGGCGGAGATGAAAGCTTTCCACCCTATCATGATGCCTATATACGGGTCTATTACCGGATAGGAGATGCCGTAAAGGGCTCCCGCCGCGCCCGCCAGCGCCCCGCCCGGCTCGGTCAGCGTGGTGACCAGGCCCAGCTC
>CAYPTM010000380.1:0-2628 GCA_964413345.1 uncultured Elusimicrobiales bacterium | reverse complement strand
CGACACGGTCGTCATCTTCGACCGCATGCGCGAGCACATACACCTCAACCCGCGCATGAAGCTGAAAGAGCTGGTCAACACCAGCATCAACGACTGCTTCGGCCGCACGCTGATAACCAACCTCACGGTCGTGGGCGTGCTGATAATCCTCTACTTCATGGCCGGCCCCATCATCAACGACTTCGCGGCCGTCATGCTGGTCGGTTCCATCTGCGGAACCTACTCCACCATCGCCATAGCCACGCCGCTGGTCTACCAGTGGCAGATGGGCGGCAAGAAAGAGGAAGAGGACCCGGGCGCGGGCTCGCAGTCAGCCCAGCCTGCCGCGAAGGAATCCCAGGAAACCGCCGCGGACAGCAGATACCGCCAGAAAATGGCGAAACGCGCCAAGTAAACGGCCCTCCGTGCGCAAGATACGCAGAGTAAAGATAACGATACACCATAAGGAAATAGCCCGCCGCCTGTCCAGGTTGAAATGCGACCTCAAGGCGGCGGGGCTTGAAGGCGATTTGCAGGTCAGGGAGTTCATCTCCGGGCTTGCGGCCCGCCTTGAAGCGGGAACGGTTTTCGACAGTTTCGACAAGGATTTCACCGGGTTCGCCGGAACCGGCCTCCCGGAAAAATGCTTTTTTACCGCCGCCGCTGCCACGCTGGGAGAGCAGTTTTCCTCTTACGTGACCGGACAGGCAGACAACAACGCCAGGGCGGCGGCCATGGTAGCGGGCTACGAGTTTCTGGAAACAGCGGCCGAGCTTGTCTGCGAAATAGCGGCGGAAGAAGCCGCGAAGGAAAATTTCAACCTGGGCCCGTACGAAATCATACGGGCGCCCCTGCTTGAGCAGCCGCAGGACATCAAAGTCCCCCTGCCGGTGTTCATCAGGGAAAGCGCGGCCTTCCCGCCGGAAACGGCAGAGACGGCCCTCCCCCCGCTCTTCGAACGCCTTAACGCGCCGAAGATAGCGGTGTCCACAAACAATGGCGTCCTTTCGCCGGCTTTTACGGTAGTGTTCATACGCAAATGGCAGAGCAGGAAAAAGGGCAGATAGCCCGACCCCAGAACAACCCGCACAAAGGCTCATGGAAACACGCCCTCGGCTGCATGGCCGGCGTGGCATATCTGCGCTTCACGGGCGCGACAACGAGGATTGCCCGCGTCCCCAACGCGGAAGTGGACGCGCTGACAAAGGCCGGGAAAAATTTTATCTACGCGATATGGCACAACAGGCAGGTATTCCTCATGTACACGCAGAGGAACACACGGGCCTGCGCCCTGGTCAGCCTCAGCAAGGACGGGGAATACATGGCCCGCATACTGCGCCACTTCGGCATGGAGGCGGTTCGCGGCTCAACCAGCAAGGGCGGAACGCAGGCCCTGCTGGCCCTGCTGGACAAGGCGCAGGAAGGCTGGCATCCCGTGATAACGCCCGACGGCCCACGCGGACCCGCCCGGCAGGTGCAGCAGGGAGTGCTCTATCTGGCCCAGAAGACCGGCCTTCCCATAGTCCCCATCGCCTGCGGCCTTTCCCACAAGATTGTTTTCAATTCCTGGGACAAATTCCAGTTCCCCCTCCCCTTCGGCAAAAGCAAGGTGGTCTATGGACGCCCCATCTCCGTGGCGGAAGGGGACGACCTCGCCGCCAAAGCCGCCGAAATACAGGCCGAACTTAACATGGTGACGGATCAGGCGGACAGGCTCTGACATGAGCGTACTGCTGCTGGCCCTGGCAAACGTGCTGTTCCCATTCGCTGCGGCGGGCTACCTGCTCTTTTTCCTTCTTTCCCCCAGAAGACGCCTGCTGAAATCCCTGAAAGGCGAACTGGCCCAGCGCTGCGGCTTCGTCAGCGCGGAGCACAAGGCTCTTGCTGCTAACAAAAAGGCCCTGTGGATACACGCGGCCAGCGCCGGGGAAGTGCGCTCCGTGGTCAAGCTTATTCCCGCGCTGCGCGGGGAAGCCCCCCTTATAGTGACCTGCTCCACCAGCCTGGGCCGAGATGAAGCGGTAAAGCTTCTCAAGCCTGACGTTTGCGTGCTGGCCCCGCTGGATTTCCAGCCCTTCGCCAAACGCTTTGTCCGCGCCCTTCACCCCGCCCGCCTTCTCGTGGTGGAAACCGAACTCTGGCCCAACATGTTCGCCGCCGCGCGCTGGAACGGGGTTTCCATAGGCATAGTAAACGGCAGGATGTCGGCCCGCAGCAGGCGAAGCTATTCCTTCGTAAAACCGCTTTTCTCCATGATGATGCGCTACACAGACTTCGCCTGTTTCCAGACGGAAGCGGACGCCGCGCGTTATGAATCGCTCGGTCTGGACAGGAAGAAGATAACCGTCACCGGCAACATAAAGTACGACCTCCTTTCCGACAATCCCCCCCGCAGGGCGGAGGCTGAAAGCGCGGTATCAGCCCTCGGCTGGGAGAAAGAGAAGATTCTTGTTTGCGGCAGCACCCATCCGTCGGAAGAACAGGCACTGGCCGCCGCTCTGGCCCAATTGAAAACACAGGGAACGGTGATAAAGGCGGCTGTGGCTCCGCGCCATCTGGAACGCCTGCCCGCAGTAATAGACGCTTTCACCTCGCGGGGATTGAAAACCGCGCTTTATTCCGGCATCGCGGCTCCTCCTCGGGACGCGG
>CAYPTM010000379.1:0-2628 GCA_964413345.1 uncultured Elusimicrobiales bacterium | reverse complement strand
TCATTTTCGAAACCGAAGGCATACTGCTGCGGGAACTGGTGGACGACCCCTCCCTGACATCCTATTCAGCAGTCATACTGGACGAATTCCACGAACGCCACCTGCATGGCGACATGGCCCTCGCGGTCTGCATGGCCCTGCAGGAAAAGCTGCGGCCGGACCTTCTGCTCATAGCCATGTCGGCCACGCTGGACGAAAAGGCGCTGGCCGCGCACATGGCCCCGTGCGAAACAGTCCTCGCGGACGGAACCGTCTTCCCGGTGAAACAGCTTTACTGCGACGAGGACACCGCCAGGCTCCCCCCCTGGGAAGCCGCGGCAAAGACCTGCGCGGCCATACTCCCCGGAACGGAAAACGGGCACGCCCTGGTCTTCATGCCGGGCGCGTACGAGATAGGCAGAACGGTGTCGGCTCTCTCCTCCGTGCCGGCCCTGTCCGGCTTCCGGGCAATGCCCCTGCACGGCGACATGCCGCCCGGAGAGCAGGACGCCGCGTTGGCTCCCTCATCTTCGCGCAAAATAATAGTCGCCACCAACATAGCCGAGACCTCCCTTACCATAGAGGGCGTCACGGCAATCATAGACAGCGGCCTCGCCAAAGTGGCCCGTTACGACGGCGCGCGCGGCATAAACACTTTATTCACCGAAAAAATACCCGCCCCATCCGCCGCGCAAAGGACCGGCCGTGCCGGACGCACCGCACCCGGAGTATGCGTAAGGCTTTGGACTGAACGGGAAAATCCATACCGGCCGCTCAGTCTTGAGCCGGAAATACTGCGGCTGGACCTCAGCGAGGCCCTCCTTACGCTTAAAGCCTGCGGGCTGGAAGGTTTTCACTCCCTAAGCTGGCTGGACCAGCCGGAACCGGCGGCGGTGGAACGGGCCGAAAAGCTTCTTGCGGACCTCGGCGCGGCGGACGCCTCCGGCAAACTTACAGGCACGGGGCGGGAGATGTCCGGCTATCCCCTTCACCCGCGTTATTCCCGCATGATGGTGGAGGCTAAAAAGCGGAACTGCGCTTACGAATGCGCCGCTGTTGCAGCCGTGGCGCAGGGCCGCGGCATATGGCAGGACGACGGCCGCGCGGCTGACAGGTTTCAAGGAAGGGACGGTTTCCATTCCGACTTCCAATCCCTGATAATGGCGCTGGATTTCAGCCGCGCCTGCGGCTTTGATTCCTATTCCTGCCGCCAGGCCGGCATACGGCATACAGCCGCCGCCGAAGCGTGCAAGGCCGCCCGGCGGCTGGCCCGGGACGCAAAACCCTCCGGCAAAACCGAGGAGGCGGCACGCTGCTTCCTGCTGGCGTTCCCCGACCGGGTGGCGGCGGTCCTGCCCGGAGCATCAGGACGCTACCAGTTACCCGGAGGACGCCGGGCCGCGCTGGACCCCAAAAGCGCCGCAGCCGGAGCCCCGATAATCTGCGCCGGGGAAGCGCTTGAACGGAGCGGGAAAGGCGGTACTGACATAACGCTTTCATTCGCGACGGAAATAAAGGAGGAATGGCTCCATGACGCCTTCCCCTCGCGCATGACAAGGGTTTCACGCCCCGCGCTGGACCGGGACACCCTCACCCCCGTAACCGAAATACTGACCAACTATCTGGACATAACCGTCCGAAGAGAAATTTCCTCCGCCGCGAAGGGCAAACCCTCATCCGACCTCATAGCCGAGGAATTCATAAGCGGACGGGAGCGCTTCCAGCAATGGAACGAAGACGTGGAGGAATGGCTGGCGCGGGTGGAATTCCTGTCCAAAGCCTGCCCGGATTTCGGCATCGCCCCGCTGGGCGAGGAAGACCTTAAGCTGGTGATGGCGGACGTATGCGACGGGGCGAAAAGCGTCTCCGAAGCCAGAAGCCGGCAGATACTGCCCGTGCTGCAGAACTGGTTCGGCTGGGACAAGAACCAGCTTATAGAGAAACACGCCCCCACGCGGCTGCAGCTGCCCGGCGCGCACCGCAAGGCGCGCATACGCTATCCAAAAGGCCGGGAGCCCTATCTTGAAGCTAAGATACAGGACCTGTTTCCGCTGAATGAAACCCCGAAAATCGCAGCAGGACGCGTTCCTCTGGTGATACACATACTCGCCCCCTCCATGCGCCCCGTTCAGGTGACCAAAGACCTGCGCAGTTTCTGGGCCGAAAGCTATCCGAAACTGAAGCCCCAACTCTCTCGCCGTTACCCGAAACACAAATGGCTCTGACAAATCAAGTAAAGCCCGCACAACACATCTATCCAGACGGATACTTACCTTAGCAGAAATAACCAGCAGTTACTGCACTTTATTTATCGATGAGACAATTTCCGAAGTATATTGGAATACCCTGCAATTAAGGAATCTGCTGCCGTTTCCAAATTGTAAAATGCCAAGGAATCGACACCATCTTCCTCTGTCAAATTACATTTCTGCCTAATTAATCTAATCGTTGATGGTTCCAAAGTCATCCCCTCTCCTCTAAAACATATTTGCATTATTCTGGTCTTTTTTGTCACTTGTTTTCGACCTAATCCCAGAAAACCGACCTTTTGACTTATCTCATCCTTATAAATAGAGACGAATCCCTTATCGTAGTTATCAAAATACAGTCCGTACTTTTGGAGTATTTGTCTGAGCTTACGAAATGTAA
>CAYPTM010000378.1:0-2632 GCA_964413345.1 uncultured Elusimicrobiales bacterium | reverse complement strand
GATGTCGTGCTTCTTGGGATCGTTGGTGTTTTCGTTGATGCCCATGCAGACGGTGACCGTCTGCATGGGCATCAACGAAAACACCTACGATCCCAAGAAGCACGACATCGTTTCCAATGCTTCCTGCACCACCAACTGCCTTGCCCCCGTCATCAAGGTTCTTAACGACAACTACGGCGTGGAGCATGGCCTCATGACCACCATCCACAGCTACACCAACGACCAGCCTGTCCTCGACTTCCCGCACAAGGACCTGCGCCGCGCACGCGCCGCCAGCCTGAGCATGATCCCCACCAGCACCGGCGCCGCGAAGGCCATCGGCCTCGTCATACCGGACCTCAAGGGCAAGCTCAACGGCATCTCCATCCGCGTGCCGACCCCCAACGTCTCGCTCGTGGACTGCGCCGTCGTCCTCAAGAAGTCCGTGACCAAGGAAGAAATCAACGCCGCCATGAAGAAGGCCTCGGAAACCACACTCAAGGGCATTCTCCGCTACAACGAGGATCCGCTTGTCTCCAAGGACTTCAACGGCTGCACCGCCAGCTCCATCTTCGACGCCACCCTCACCGACGTGGTGGGCGGCACGATGGTGAAGGTGTTCTCCTGGTACGACAACGAGATGGGTTACTCCACCCGCGTGACCGACCTCGCCGTATTCATGGGCAAGAGCCTCTAATCGCATAAAGGCGGCGCGGGGTTTAATGCCCCGCGCCGTTTTGCGCCAGAAAGGCCGCGGATTTCACGGCCTTTTTTACGCAAAACGGCAGTTCAGGGCCATTGTCAGGGAATATTTAAAATAGTATGGTTCAGGTGAATGAGGTTTCGGCGGGAACGCTCCGCAATTTTCACCATGGGGGTATACTATGGCAAAGAAAGTCATAATAATGGGCGCCGCAGGGCGCGATTTTCACAATTTCAACACGTATTTCCGCGGCAACAGGGAATATGACGTGGTGGCTTTCACCGCGTTCCAGATTCCCAACATCGCGGGCCGTGTGTATCCGCCCTCCCTGGCCGGCAGCCTTTATCCCAAGGGCATACCCATTTATCCCGAGGAACAGCTGACGGACCTCATAAAAAAGCACAAGGTGGACGAGGTCGTGTTCGCCTACAGCGACGTTTCCTTCAACGACGTCATGCGCAAGGGCTCCCTTGTCACCGCCGCCGGGGCCAAATTCAGCGTGCTGGGCTCCTATCCCACGATGATAAAAAGCCGCAAGCCCGTCATCGCCGTCTGCGCGGTGCGCACCGGCTGCGGCAAGTCGCAGACTTCCAGGCGCATAGCCTCCATTCTCAAGGGCATGGGCAAGAAGGTTGTGGTCATCCGCCACCCCATGCCTTACGGCGATCTGGAGAAGCAGACCTGCCAGCGCTTCGCCTCCATAGAGGACATGGCACGGCAGGGCTGCACCATCGAGGAGATGGAGGAGTACGAGCCCCACATAAAGGAAGGCCATATCGTCTACGCGGGTGTGGACTACGGCGTGATACTCCGCGCGGCCGAAAAGGAAGCCGACGTCATACTCTGGGACGGCGGCAACAACGATATCCCCTTTTACAAGCCCGACCTGCTGTTCTGCGTGGCTGACCCGCTCCGGCCCGGACACGAGGACCTTTACCATCCCGGCCTCACGAACGTGCTTATGGCGGACGCCATAATCCTCAACAAGGTTGATTCCGCCCGCCCCGAGGACGTCAAAACCGTGAAGGCCAATCTGGCCCGCCTCAACCCGAAGGCGAAAATAATCGAGGCCGAGTCCCCCGTCGAGCTTGAGGGCGGCGCGAATATCAGGGGCAAGCGGGTGCTTGTTGTGGAGGACGGCCCCACTCTCACCCACGGCGGCATGGGCTACGGCGCGGGCTATATAGCGGCCCGGCAGGGCAAGGCCGGCAAGATTGTGGACCCCCGCCCCTACGCGGTGGGCAGCATAAAGGCCGTTTACAAAAAATATTCGCATTTGCAGTACATCCTGCCGGCGATGGGATACGGTGACCGGCAGATGAAGGAGCTCCGTAAGACCATAGACGCGGTTCCCTGCGACGTCGTGCTCGTGGGCACGCCCATAGATCTGGCGCGCCTGCTGAAGCTGACAAAGCCCAGCGCCCGCGTTCTTTATTCCCTCAGGGAGCGGTCGGGCCCTTCGATAGCCAAACTTATCAAGGACGTGCTCAAACACAAGTAGCGGAGGCATATGACAACGGAAACCCTTAAACTCGTGAGAGTTCAGGATGTGGACATAAAAGGAAAGAATGTGGTGGTCCGCGTGGACTACAACGTTCCCATAAAGAACGGCGCGGTCGAGAACGACAAGCGCATAGCGGCCACGGTCAAGACGGTTAAGCATCTGATCGAGAACGGCTGCCGCGTGGTCCTCATGTCCCACCTTGGACGCCCCAAGGGCAAGGTCGCCCCGGAATTCAGCCTCAAACCCTGCGTGCCGGTGGTGGAAAAGCTTATGGGAGCGAAAGTCCATTTCGCCTCCGACTGCGTCGGGCCCGAGGCCGCCAAGACCGTGGCGGACGCCAAGAAAGGCGAGATAGTCCTCCTCGAAAACCTCCGCTTCCATCCCGAGGAGGAAAAGAACGACCCTGAGTTCGCCAAGCAGCTTTCCTCCTACGGCGAGATTTTCGT
>CAYPTM010000377.1:0-2636 GCA_964413345.1 uncultured Elusimicrobiales bacterium | reverse complement strand
CTGGCTCTATGGCATTGAGGCCGACACCGTGGCCGCCGGCATCGCCGACCGGCAGGCGAGGTTCCCCGCCATGAGCTGGGAGGACACGCTGGGCAACATGAAGATGCTGGATGCCTGGCGAAGCTCGTTCGGCTTCGTCTATGACGCGGACTTTCCTGTCTCCGCATAAGGAGGCCACCGTGGCTGCGGCCAAAGGTCTTACAGCTTTTTCATCGACTTTAATTTTGCGCCGATATCCCAGTCCATGCCAGGAAGGCTGTATCAGCAGTATTGAGGCCCGTTTCACGGCTTCACCGCCCGTATTACATCTACAAGTCCCTTCCAGCGGGCCGCCACCGAGACAGCAGCAAAACCCGCGTCACGGGCAATCCCCGGAACCGCCCCGGCGAAATTCTCGGCCGAATTGGCTTCCACAGCGGGAACGAATTTTCCCCATATACGGCGAATATAGAATTCGCCAATACGACCGGACAAGCCGCTGCTTTTGCCGAACTCGGCAGCAACCAGCACCCCTCCGGGCCGCAGCACGCGGAACAATTCCGCGAACATCCTGCGCTTGGATTCAGGGGCAAGCTGGTGCGTTACAAGCGATGATACCGCTATATCCACCGACGCAGGGGCTATGTCCAGTGCGGGTATTTCAGGTATCAGTTTAAGCTGGATATTGGGATGGGATATGTTTTTCTTCCTGACCTCATCCAGCATTCTGGCGCCGGGGTCACAGGCGATATACAACCCTTCGTAGGTAAAATTGGCTTTTATATATTCCAGGAGGAGTCCAGTGCCACAGCCATAATCCAGAATGGTTTTCTCCCTGAAATCACCGAACTGGCCCACAACAGATTGCCTGAACGGGCCATAGGCTGAGCCCCAGTGCAGCTTCATTCCAATATCGTAGAAACGCGCCTCATCATCCAGTTTTCGCGGTCTGCTCATAAAGCTTCCTCTTCAGGGCGGAACGGTCCGGCAGGATTTCCCGCCACAGTCACTCCTGCCGGGACATCGGACAGCGCCACGGCGCCAAGTCCGACCACGGCGTTTTCCCCTATTGTTATGCCGCAGCGGATTAGGGCATTACCCCCTATTACAGCTCCGCGGCAGATGCGCACACGTCCTATCCTCAAAGAATCCGGGGTGATTTCGTGCGTGGCAATCATCGCTTTCATGCCTATAATCGCTCCGTCTTCTATCGTAATAAGTTCAGGAAAAGAGGCGTCTATATATACATCCGGCGAAATATGCGCGCTTAAAGAAACCTGTATCCCCGCAAGGCGGTACAAACGAATGACAAGCCAGGGCAACGGCAACAGTCTGGCCAGCCGGAAAAGAGTGTAATTCCGGGCCATGCGGAGTGAGGCGCGCGCACCGTTCCAGATAAGCCGGCAAAAAAAAGCCTCGCCGTTTTTCCCGGCGGACGGAAGTTTGATTACGATAAACTTTATCTGACCCTTGCGAAATGCGTTAATTTTATCGAGGCAAAGCTCAATGCAGTCGCTCTCGCCCATGTTCTCTCCCAAACAACACAGGAATGCAAATGGAATTCCCCATATAGTATCGCCGTCTGCCGCAGTACAATTATACCGCAAAGCCGGCGTAGCAGCCGCTTAAACGCATCGACATAAAAACCGACTGGGAAGCGGGCACACAATCTGTTTCATTCTTTCGGTTGTCTGCATGACTGGCGTGCTCCCGTTTGCCACAATCATGAAGAGGCCGGAGTCACTGTTTGTCTGCTGCATCGCAATGATGCAAAAATAAGTTTCTCGCCCAAAGTTTGCGGTTACAGTTTTCGGCGGCGGATGCTTCGGGGCCCGAACCACTGCTCTAAATCCTTTTTAATCCCTTCAATCTCGCCCTGAAATATTGAAGGTTTGATTATAATCTTTTGCCGCTTCCGGCTGATATTCAATTTTGACAATTTTCAGCTTCACATTGCCTGAAGGCACCTGCCACTTAATGACATTCCCCTTTCTTTCGCCAATAAGAGCGGTGCCAATCGGGGCCAATATGGAGATTTTGCCTGTTTCAAAATCAGCCTTGTCAGGGAACACCAGTTGATAGGTGCTTTGCGCTCCTGTTCCGAGGTTTTCCACGCATACCACAGAATTCATGGTGACGACGTCGGAGGGAATCTCGGTCTCTGTCACAATAGTAGCGCGGAGCAGCTCTGCTTCAAGCGCTCCAAGGTATTTGCCGTCAAGAGTGGTGTTATATTTGCCGCTGTTTATCAAAGTGCGAAGGCTTTGATAGTCAGCCTGTGTCACATAGATATTCTTGCTCATATCATGACCCCTTATAATGCATATAGTTCCCATCCGGCGGAATCTGCAGAAAATACCCTAAAAATCCCCCTGGCGGGACATATTCAAATATTTCCCTGAAACCGGCATTTTCCTGTATCGAAACTTCGTCGTGGTCGTTTGCATGGAATATAGTTTTGGCGACAAGGCCGTCAAACTTGACCGGCATGGGAATGTGCTGCAGCAAAATGCCGAACTTGGTGGTTTTCAATATCAGCATTTCCATTTCCTGCCTGTCGCCAATGCTGTGAACCGGCAGATAATACGAATCTTTTCTGTACGTGCCCCTGAAACCATATCCCAGATTTTTTTCCTGCGCGTTGTATTTGCCGCTGC
>CAYPTM010000376.1:0-2686 GCA_964413345.1 uncultured Elusimicrobiales bacterium | reverse complement strand
TTGATTTCTATCAGGACCAGTATTTGCAGGGGTATGTGGATTCGGTCCTGAAGCCCTCCTCCTCGCCGGACGACCTCAAAAGACGCCAGAAGGAATCTGCCCGCGACATAGAGGATGTCGGCGGCATTTACGCCAACGTCCTGCCAACCGAGCGCGAGGAGCTGAAGCGCAAATTCGCCCATGCCTATGCTGTAAGGATGCGGGAACTGGAAGCGGCGGCGACCTCCGCCAAAGCCAAGCGCCGTGCGGCCCAGTCTGCCTCCGGGGAACTTCAGGCCATGCGCAACGAAGCCAAGGCCCGCATAGACACGGCTGTGTTCTACCTCAAGGCGGCAAGGGGTGAGTTTTCCAAAAGCGAGGTGCTCCGCTACCTGAATGACAAGGCTTTCGCGGCGGAAGTCCAGGAAAGCGCCGGGACCAATATCCAGGCTTCGGTTTCCACCGCCCGGGAAAATGAAAAGGCCGCTTCCGACGCGAAAAAACGGGGTGAAACTCCCCCTCCCGCCAAACCGGTCCCCGCGCTCAAAATAAACCCTTCCGGGACGCCTCTCGAACGCGCCGCCGCGATGGAAATGGCGGCAGCGGTCTCAGGCGAGAGAAATACCGATTTTTCGAAGTTATGGAAGTCCTATGGTGAATTCACCGATGGGATGGCCCTGAGCCGGATTGAGGTCTCCGCTTTCGAGCAGGGCACGGCAATGGTGTCGGTGGCCGCGCAGGACCAGCTCTCCAAATGCAGGGAAAAAAGCGCCAATGACGGAGAGCGGACCGTCTGCCGTCAGGGGTACGAGCTTTACGCGCAGAAAATTGCGGGGATGCGGGCGCTTTTGGATGGCTACGCCGCCAAACTCCGGGAATCTCTGTCCGCTTTGCATATGGAGAAAGACCCGGGTCCGCTGGCATTCTACAAGTCAGTCCTAAAGGAGTTCGAGGCCGACGGCGGGCTCAATGCCGCCAAGTGTCTCTCCTACGCCTCCATGGCGCAGGGACGGGCCGCCCCTCTGTTCGCCCATTACAGGATGTCTTCCTCCTCATCGGGGCTTAAGGATACTCTCAAGGATATGGAAGCGCAGGGCGCGGCCTTCGCTTCCGCCGCCGGCAGTTGCGACATGGCCTATGAGAAGGCCGTTCCCCTTTCCTCGAAGGTGACTTCATTCATAACCGCTTATCAGGAAAAGCTTGGCGCGAACATGGCGTCCTATGCCGATATGTACGGCAAGCAGGTGGAGCTGGCCCGTTATGCCGGAATAAAGTCCCCCTATGCCTTCAAGAAGGAAACCGAAGGCCTTGTCGCCGCAAAGAAAGCCGCGCAGGATGCGGACAGCTTTTCCTCCCCCGCATATCCGCAGAGGCTGGACCGGGCGCGTTCTGTAAACGAGAAGGAAGCCCTTGCCTGGAAAGAACAGCGCGAAGCCAACGCGCGCTTTATCGCCCTCGCGGCCGCCGCCGAACCCCGCCTGAAGGCCGCTTCCATGCTCCGCATGCCGGACGGGAAGACGCTGCCCGTGTCAGCCGGCACGCTTAACGGCTGGTATGACGCTACGGTGGCTCCATACATTTCCTCCTATCTCCGCTACGCTTTCCTGTTGCTTTCCCCCTCTGTAAGGGGCGATACTCCCACCGAGATGGCCGATGGAAAGCTCAGTGTATGGGACCTTTCCGCGACGGATTCCTTCCAGACGCCTGAGGTTCATGCGGCCCGCCTGAAGGCGGGTGAGGGCCATGCCGCCGTCTTGAGAAGTTTCGAGCTTGGGAAGCGTCTTAAAAGCATAAACGAGGAACTCTCCACGCTGGACGCTTCCTATGCCGGGATAAGCGCGAGAAGCGCGGAAGCCCGGACGCGCTATGATGCTCTTGACGAATACAGGGCGACCGCCGGCTGGCTGGCGGAGGCTCTCAAGCCCGCGGAGCAGTACTTTGTCCTTGACGGGAGGAAACGCCAGCTTTCCGCCGACGGGCTCGATGCCCTCCTGGCGGATTTTTCGGCCCGCATAGACGCCATGAACGCCGCGGAAAGCGCCATGGCCACAGTCTGCCGGAAATACGCTGCCGCCCCTCCCATAGGCACGGGGACATATCCCAGGGATTACCTTGACGTTACCAACACCCTGTCGCGGACGCGCAAATGGTCCTTTTCCCGTGGTCTTAGGGACGAGTGCAACAGGATGGACGCCTCGGTTTCCTCAAAGCACGACGTATACAGCAAGGCGTGGGACCCGGTCTCGGAAATGACAATAATGGGCACCATTGTGCCCTATGATGAAAACCTCTCCCTAGAAGTGCCGCCCGAAACTGCTCCCGGAGGCCGCATAGAACTGCGCGGCAGGCTTAAGCCGGAGACCCTTCCGTTTGTGGCCCGCCTGAAGGCCAGCCTGGACAGGGGCAACACATACGACGTGCCCGTCTCTCTTTCCGGCGGGGAGTTCTCCTTCGCTTTCAGGGCTGAACCGGGCAAAACCTACGAGATACGCGTCTCGCCCGAACTTACGGACGGCAAGAACGGGAGCTGCTATCCGCGCTTCTCCTCCACTCTGAGCGTCACGCTCGGCGCCGCCGGCGACGCAGAGATAAAGGCTTTCTATGAAAACTTCCGCGGGGCCTATGAGGGACGCAGCCTTTCAAGGGTGATGTCCATGCTTTCCGATTCATGGGAGGCGGGCGACGGCACCACCCTAGCCGACCTCGA
>CAYPTM010000375.1:0-2688 GCA_964413345.1 uncultured Elusimicrobiales bacterium | reverse complement strand
TTTCTTCCGGGGCGGGGGGGCGGATGAACTGCACCCTGTTTTCGAGCACGTTCAGCGCGTATACGCCGTAATCCGATGACGGCATTGTCGGGAAGCGGTGGTCGTAGCCGGTAGCATCCAGATAGATTTCGCCTGAAGGCAGCCTGACCCATGTTATGGCGTGTTCGAAGTCTATGTCCGGCAGGGCCATGTCGTGCGCGGGCGATTCGTTCGTGTCCAGTATCACGGGAGAGCAGTCTATCCCGTAATAGCGCAGGAAGGCGCAGAGGAGGAGTGATTTGTCTATGCAGCAGCCGTAGCGCTTGGTCCAGGTTTTTTTTGCCGAATAACCGCCCCAGTTGGACGACACTCCCAGTTTGACTGCCACGTAGCGGATGTTGCGCTGTATCCAGTGATAGAAAAGGGCGGTTTTTTCCTCGGGGGAGGACGCTCCCGCAGACAGTTTATCCGCGAAAGACTTCATTTCCGGGGAGAGCGACAGCCGTTCCGTGTGCATATCGGCCAGCCAGTCGGACACCGGACGCCATTCCTTGAACAGGCTTGCCTTTATGCGGGGGGAAAGCTCCGTTGGCGGCGGCATGTCCGGTTCGGCGTTTATGGGCGGCAGGGATGCCAGCTCCCACCGGTAGGTGGAGGAGCCGTCCTTCCCTTTGCTTATGGATGGCTGTTCCCCGCCCGCGAAACCCTGCGCGGAATAGAAAAGCTTTTTCCCTGCCGGGACCTTTATGGAGGCCGAGGCCTGCAATGTGGGCTGGGCCGATGAAAACACCCAGGCCGGGAAGAAAAAGTCCTTTCTGAAAGGATTGTATGTGTCGCGCTCGACTTCCGTTTCCACTATGCAGCCCTGCGCCAGCCGCGGGAAGGTGTAGGTAAGCATCTTGGAGTCGAAAAAGAACAGGTCGTCGGCCTGTGTGTTTGAGACCTTCATGTTGCGCGGGTCGAACGGATAATTTTCTCCGCCGGGGCAGTAGACCGACGCGCGCAGTATGCGCACGCGCTCCCGTCCGTCGTCCAGCCCTTCCGCCATGGAGCGCCACTGCTCTATCAGCGAGGGATTGAGTATCTGGCCGGCAAAGTGGGTCCGCGTGAGCCAGGTGCCATTGGCGCGGTATTCGAATTCCCCGTCGTTACGGAGTATCAGCCCGTCTGCGCCGGGATGGCGCCTGCCGAACTCCCCCGCCTGCGCGAAGAGTTCTTCCGCGCGGGCCGCTTCCGTGTCTGTCCCGGCTTTCCGGCCTTTTGCCTTTGTTTCCGGGGCTTTTATGAAGCGTATCTCGCTTATCTTGTGGCGGGGTATCTCCGTCTTGCCGGAAACGGTGACGCCGTTTTCGTCCGCCGAGGTTATGCGGCCTGATATTATTTCGCCGGAACGCAGGAAAACCGCGTCGGCCCTAAGGACGCCCGGAATGAACAGCGCGCACAGCGCCGCGCAGGCTGCGTAACGGAATGCTGAACCCCTCATTATTCAAATCTAGCAAAATTCCCTTCCGTCATGCACGAACCAACACGGGGTTCGGCGTGACGGATTTTGTAAAATTTAATAAACCATTTCCGGAGGGAGCATGCTCGCTTGGCTTGACAGGGTTTTCCGCGTAGGAGAGAACAATTCCACCGTTCACAGGGAGGTCACAGGAGGGCTGACGACTTTCCTGACCATGTCGTACATCGTTTTCGTGCAGCCGCAGGTGCTTAAGGCTGCCGGCATGGATTACGGCGCGGTCTTCACTGCCACCTGTCTTTCCTCCGCCCTCGCCTGTTTCCTGATGGGCATAGTGGCCAATTATCCCATAGCGCAGGCCCCCCTGATGGGCGAGAATTTTTACTTCGCGTATGTTCTTGTTCTCGGCATGGGAGTGCCCTGGCAGAAGGCGCTGGGGCTGGTTTTCCTTTCCGGCGTCTGCTTCATGCTGCTGAATGTCACCAAACTCCGTTCTCAGTTGGTCAATTCCATACCTGAAACCCTCAAGTTCGGCATATCGTCGGGCATAGGGCTTTTCATAGCTTTCATTGGTCTTCAGCAGGCCGGCATAGTGGTAAGTTCGCAGGGCACCCTTGTCCAGCTGGGGAGCATAACCAAGGCTCCCATACTGATTTCCCTGTTCGGACTGGCGGTCATGTCCGTGCTGTTCGCCCGTGGCGTGAAGTGGGCCATACTGCTCGGCATGGCCGCGGCCGCTCTGGCCGCATGGATTACCGGCCTCATAAGCCTGCACGGCGTGTTCAGCCTGCCGCCCTCCATGGCGCCCACCTTCATGAAGCTGGACCTCAGCGGCATCTTCTCCTGGGATTCCATACCGGTGGTGCTGTTATTCCTTTTCATCACCATTTTCGACACGGTCGGCACGCTGATAGGCGTGGGCGTGCAGGGCGGCTTCATGAAGAATGGGCACCTGCCCAGAGTGGAACGGGCGCTGGTTTCTGACTCCATCGCCACCACGGTTGGGGCCTGTCTAGGCACATCCACCGTTTCCAGCTTGATAGAAAGCGCAACGGGCATAGCGCAGGGGGCGCGCACCGGGCTGGCGGCTGTGGTGGTTGGGTTGTTGTTTCTGCTGTCGCTGTTTTTCGCGCCGCTGGCGGCGACCGTGGGAGGAGAGGTGCTGTTCAACGGCGCGGCCCTGCACCCGATTACGGCTCCGACGCTTATCATGGTCGGCGCTCTTATGATGGGGTCCATAAGGCATGTAA
>CAYPTM010000374.1:0-2709 GCA_964413345.1 uncultured Elusimicrobiales bacterium | reverse complement strand
TGGTCACCGGTTTCCGCATAACCGGAGGGGTGACGGTGACGCCCAGGCGCGTGGAAACCCGCGATTACCGGAAACTGGAGTCCGCGCCGGAGAAAAAGCCTCTTCCCGCGCCGGCGCAGGAGGAGCAGCCCAGGATGCCCCCCCGCAAACCGGCCCAGCCCCAGTCGCAGCTGATGCACCAGGACCCGAAAAAGGTGATACCGCTCAACGACGATGAAAGCGCGCTGAGCGAGTTCTAGCCCGGATAGCTTGTCACAAAAAAAACCCCGCCTTTCGGCGGGGCTTTTTACGTCAAACCTTGCCTGCTACCGCGCGGCTTTCTTCTTATTGATGGCGTCTATGCGCTTCTGGGAAGCCACGGCATTGCTGTCACCGCCGTATGCGCCAACGACCTTGCGGTAGAACTCAAGGGCCCCATCGAGGTCCTTGTTGTCCTCGCATACCCTGCCGGCCTCGTAGAGCGCCTGCGGCGCCGCTGGCGACGTCGCATATTCATCCGCGATTTTCTTAAGGTAGGCCGTCTGCTTCGCGGAATCCTTCATGTCCTTGGCCGCTATGCGGGAGGCAAGCTGATAGGCCGCTATGGCCTTGTCGCCCTTGCAGGCCGACGCTATCTCATCCAGAACGGCTATGGCCTGCCCCGGCTCCTTCACGCGCTCGCGGAGCAACCTGGCTTTTTCCGAAAGATAAGAGCAGGACTGCGGAGTCCCGGCCCGCCTGACAGCCAGCTTGGAATAGACATCCACGGCAAGCTGATACATTTTTTCCTCTTCGGCAAGCAGGGCAAGGCGCTCGTAAGCCTTGTCCGCCTCAGGAGCGCTGTCATAGGCTTTGACAAGGTCCTGATAGGCCGCCACGGCCTTCTTGGCGTCCCTTATGTTTACCGCCAGCACATCAGCCTTGCGCAGCATGGAGAGAGGGCGGAGCTGACTGGCGGGATAGACCTCGCCGACCTTCTCATAGGCCATAACCGCCGCCTGAAAGTCCTCATGGAAGCTGTACAGGTCGCCGAGCCTCAACTGCACTTCGTCCGCGTTCGGGCTTGAGGGGAAACGGGCCAGCCAGTCCATATATTCGTCCCTGAGCGGGGAAAAGAACTCGTCTCCGGCCATTTTCGTCATTGTGGACAAAAAGACCACAAGCCTGCCTTCCGCGTCCTTGCCGGAAACCGCGCCGGATATACCGTCCAGCACTGGCCGGAACTTGCGGCTCATCTTGTCTATGCGGGCGCGCAGTTCCCCTTTTGCCTCAAGAGTGACGGAAGCGTCCGGGTATTCGTAAACGCCCCGCATGAGCGACACTATCGCGCCGCGGTCGTCGCCGGAGCGGGCCTGCATCCTGGCCTTTACGAAAAGGATTTCGGGACAATCGTTCCCGGAACAGAGCCGCATGGCTGAAGAACAGTCCGAAACGATGGCGGCGGCGGTTTCCTTGTCGGCCTTTTCTGCATAAGCCTTCATGAATTTTATATTAAGAGGAAGACTGTTGCCGAGAGCCACGGTCTGAACGGCGGGAGCGCGGGAAGATTCAACCTTCACGGCAGTCTTTTTAGGGGCGAGAACGGATTCCGCCGCGTCCGGCGCGGGTGAATCCTTCTGCACCGGCTCTTTAGGAAGGCTGTTGTCCGGCATGGCAGTCTCAACAGGCAATTCAGAAGAGGCGGCCTTTGCGGCCGGAGCAGTTTCCGACGTTTTTGAAACATCAGACTGGGCGCAAACCACCGCGGGAGACAGAAGCGCGGCGCAAGCAAGCAAATACATGGGGTTTTTCATCGTTCCTCCGTAAATGGATATATTTATTATAATATTTATCCGGGCACGGAGGGCCATGCCGCATATGAAACATCCGGAATGGAACAAAACAAAAATAGTCTGCACAATGGGACCGGCGGTCATGAACAGAGCCACGCTCTCCGCCATGGCGGGCGCCGGCATGGATGTTGCCCGGCTGAATTTTTCGCACGGCACACACGAGACCCACGCGCAGGCCATGAAGCTTTGCCGCGAGGCCTTCGCGGAATGGGGCATGCGCCCGGCCTTCCTGGCCGACATGCCCGGCCCTAAAATCCGGCTAGGCGCAATGCCCGGCGGCAAAACGGACCTGGAGAAAGGCCGGAGATATTTCATAGAGGCGGCCGCTTCGTCCTCCGACAGCAACACTCTCCCGCTCCCCCACAAAACGGCATTCCGGGCTCTCAAAAAAGGCCTGAAGGTTTTTCTGTCAGACGGCACAGTGGAACTGCTGGTGACAAAAAGCTCCGGAAGCCGGGTAGAATGCGAAGCCATGAACTCCGCGACGGTGCGCAACGGCGGAGGCGTCAATATTCCGGAGGGCGAGCTTGCCGTGGACGCCTTCACCCGAAGGGACGAGGAACACCTCGCCTTCGCGGCGGGACAGGGAGCGGACTTTGCCGCGATATCCTTTGCGGCCTCGGCTAAAGACATCGAAAGGGCCCGCCGCTTCGCATCCAGATTAAGCGCGAAGGCCCCGCTCCTTATAGCCAAGATAGAACGGGCGGGAGCCCTGAAAAACCTCACGGAAATAATAGAAGCCTCCGACGGGGTCATGGTGGCGCGCGGCGACATGGGCGTGGAACTGCCCACATGGAGAGTGCCTTTCGAGCAGAAGCGCATAATCGCCGAATGCAACCGGCTGGGCAAGCCGGTCATTGTGGCCACGCAGATGCTTGAAAGCATGACAGCCTCCCCC
>CAYPTM010000373.1:0-2720 GCA_964413345.1 uncultured Elusimicrobiales bacterium | reverse complement strand
GTGTTCTGGAAATACAGGGCGACAGGCGCACCCAGCTGGGCGCGGAGCTGTCGGCCATGGGATACAAAGTAAAAATACTTGCCTGACGTTCCGGGAGACGTTGAGTGAAAAACTCCAAAACTGCCGTTGCCTTAACAATACTGTTTTCCTGCGCGGCCTTGCCATCATGCGGGGAGGGGTTCTCCTCTCCTGAAACGCTTGGGAAGGAGGCCCGCCCGGTCACCGCGATAGCCGTCTCCCCTTCCGCCGAGGCGGTCGCCCTGTCCGGCGGCGTCCCGGCGCTTTATGCCCATGCGGAGTCCGGCTCGGTTGCCCGGTCGACGCTGTCCGCTTCCGGTCAGGGCGTTGCGGCGCTTAACCCGCAGGGCCGTTTCGCGGCCACCGGCGGGGATGACCGCAAGGTATACATTTGGAACGTCAAAACCGGCAGCCTGGTCAAAAAGCTGGCCGGTCATGCCTCTAAAATCACCGCGATAACCTTCATGCCCGGCGCGGAGCTGCTCGCCTCCGGCGCGCAGGACGGCACCGTCATAGTCTGGCGCAACATTTATTATGTCAGCGAGTATGCCAAAACGAAGCCGGAGGAATCCGGCCCCAATGTCATGCTGGCCTCGCTGAAAGGCGCTTCCCCGGTGAAAGCCCTGGCCATATCGGCGGACGCAGCCGCCCGGCTGGCGGCCGCCTATCGCGACGGGACCGTAGCCATATGGAACAAGATACAAGGCAATCCGTCCGTAATCAAACCGGGCGGACCAGTGGACGCGCTGGCCTTTTCCCCGGACGGAAGCCTCCTTGCCGTCGGAAACGCCGGGAGGGTCAGTCTCTGGAACACCTCCTCCTGGAACAAGACGGCCGAGACGCAGCCTCTTGGCGGCAGGATAACCGCCCTGGCCTTCAGCCCCAGGGATTCACTATTGTTCGCCGCGCCTGAAAATGGCCCTGTATCGATACTTTCCCATGATGGCAAGCTTGCGGGAACGCTTGCGGTTGAAGGTAACAGCCTGCTTTCATTCGCACTGTCTGCCGACGGAAGCCGTGCGGCCGCCGGAGGGAAAAGCGGCAGCCTGGCACTCTGGACGGCGGAAGCCGCCCACGCGCAGCCGGCCATGCCGGTGCTTCAGGCCAAGGTTTTGCCGGCCGACATCAGAAAGAATGACAAGTCCGGCGCCGCCGGCACCATGATACTCATAACGCTGCCCATTCTCATAATAGCCGGACTGTTCCTGCGCAAGAAGTTGTTTCTAAAGGTGGCCCCTCCAACCGCCGCCGATTTTGCCGCGCCGGCAAAGAATGAATGGCAGTTCCCGGAACCGGACAATCGTGAATGGGGCGCGCAGAGCGCGTCAGTCATCGTTCCGCATCGCGCGCCGGTGCTGTCGGCCAAGTGTTCTCCCGCGGACGATTACCTGGTCTCCGCCGGTCCGGACGGGAAGGCGGCTGTGTTTTCCGGGCCGGACGGCAACATCGTCCGCACAATCGAAACGATAGAGGACGCCCCGCCCCTGCTGGAATTCAGCGGCAACGGCAAGATGATTGCCCTGTCCGCGGCGGGGGGGGAAGACTCCTTCACCCAGATATTGCCGATTCCATACGGCATCGCCCTGCACAAATGGAAAGGCCCCCGCGCCAACTCCATCTGCATGGCTTTCCTGCCCGGGGACAGGCAGATGGTCCTCGCGCTGGACACAACCGTCATGCTGTGGGACCTGAAGCCTCTGCACAAGCCGGAAAAACTCTTCGTGATGGAGGAAGCCCCGGCTTCCATACGTCCATTCCCGTCGGGCAACGCCCTGGCCTGCCTGCACAGGAACGGCTCCAT
Source organism: uncultured Elusimicrobiales bacterium (assembly GCA_964413345.1). GTDB lineage: Bacteria > Elusimicrobiota > Elusimicrobia > Elusimicrobiales > Elusimicrobiaceae > CAYPTM01. Next base: position 901 of record CAYPTM010000373.1, on the reverse strand, counting down.
AAGCATATGGGTCAGGCGCAGGGAGTGGATCATGACAGCCTCCCTGTGCGGGACCGGGGCGCACGCCTCGGCCATCGCGGTATCGCCGGACGGGCTTACCCTCGCGGCCGCCCTTGCCGACGGCAATCTGGCCTTATGGAACGCGCCGGACTGGAGCGGGGAAAAGAAAGCGCAGGTTCACAAGACACCTCTTTCCTGCATAGACTACTCCCACTGCGGCAGGGTAATAGGCGCTGGAAGCGTGGACGGAACAATAGTCATCGTGAAAAGCGAGGACCTCTCTCCCCTGAAGAGCATACAGGCGGCTTCGGGCCAGATTACGGGGCTTTCCTTTACCGCGGACGGCAATAATATCGCCTCTGCCGGAGGGGGAAACAGCGTCAAGTTCTGGGACGTCGCTCCTTGCTGTTCAATAAAGAGCCGCAGGGCAAAGAAGGAGGAAGTGACCGTGGACGCGCTGCCGCCTTCACCCGTCATGCCCGGCAAACGCCGCTCCTGACAAGCTCCAATTCCGTTAAAGGCCGCGTCCATTCGGGCGCGGCCTTTGTCATGTGTTCCCGGAAAGCAAAAAGGCTATTACTTTGCTATTATAATGTATTCACTACTATAGAAAGGCGGATATACCGTGAAAAAACTGGCTTTTACAGCTTCGGCGCTATTTTTGCTTTGCCTCGCGGGATTTTCACTCGCGCAGGAAATGCCTGTCCCGGCGGTTCCTCCGGCAGCCGAAGCCTCTTCCGCCTCCGCGCCTCCGCCTCCGCCGGAATCCCTGGGAGAGGAGAACGCCCCTTCCTCCGGGTTCAAAAAACCCCAGTCGGAAGCTCCCGAGCCCTCTTCGGTAGAGGCCGCGCAGAAGCTTTTCACCGACCATCCCTCCGCCCTTATCGCCCTGGCGCTGGTT
>CAYPTM010000372.1:0-2723 GCA_964413345.1 uncultured Elusimicrobiales bacterium | reverse complement strand
GAGGCAGTTTTATGATGAAGAAGGCAATGATTGCAACAGCATTAATGCTGGCCGGTGGAGCGGTGATGGCCGGCGAGGGATACACAGACCTCGTCAACAGCACAGGCGGGAGCAAGTCCACGGTACCCATGGCCAAGGCATCCATAAAAGGTATCGCCGGTGAGAAGGCATATAACGTAAGCCAGCAGCAGTTTGCGGCTATGCTGGGTTTATCCAAGCGTAACGACAACAAATCTCTTGCAGGTGATAAACCTTATATTCTGAATAGGGCCAAAATACAGAAAATGGTGGATACGCTATGGGAAACATATATGGTCCTGATTAGAAAGATTGCCGGTGGCAAGGCCACTCCTGCTGATCGGGAGCATCTCAGCAGGGTCTATTCGTTGATAATGGGATACGAAAACCTGCGATTCCAGAGGGCCATGAGCGAAATAGAGATCCCGGCCAAGGCTGATGCGCTTTCCGAGCTGAAAGCAAAAAAAGCACGCGCGGACGAAATCAAGCAACGGACACTCTCGCTCATTAACAGCGGCACTTATTGCTCAGATGAACTATTTGAGCTTAACAAGGAACTGAAAGAAATAGAGCCCAGGATATGGTTCCTTGAAACCATACTGCGTTGAAGAAAAAAGTTCTGCCAGAACATACCCATGATAGAAACCCGCCCGCAAGGGCGGGTTTTTAATTTTTTACCAAACGACAGAGCCTCACTGCTGCCCGTGGAGACAATAGAAACATTTCTCGTAACCAATCACGCCAATTACCAACCAGTTTCGCATAGGCCACAATTCCCCTCACAAAATAAGCACAATGCCTCATGTGCGGCCCGACGGGAAGCATTATCATATTCATAAGGCAGTTTAAAACACCAAAGGTGAGGGAGGTAGTTTATGATGAAGACAGTAGTGATTGCGGCAACCGTAACACTGGCGGGCGGCATGGCCATGGCGGGGGAAGGCTACAAGGCTCTTTCCAAGAGCGCGGGCGGGAAGAACTCCGCTGTTCCGTCCGTGGAGGAAAAAAACCTGCGCGTACCGCACAATCCGGGGCACTTCTCTCCCGATATGCAGATGTTCTCCTATAATTCCCCGGCATTCTACACCTTCGAAAGCGAGGCAAGAAAGGCACTCAACGCCTGCGTTTCCAATTTCCAGGCCGCGGGATTGAACGTCATTGCCAGCCGCATCCTGCCAACAGGGAGCGCATACTCGTACAGCCTGGAATACATCGATGGCGGAAACATAGCGGCGCAAATACCTGCCTTTTCAATAGTCCGCTATGAAACCCCGGGCTCATACTGGCCGGAAAGAGACGCGCAGGAAGCCATGAAACAGTCAATGATATGGTTCCGCAACGCCGGACTGAACGTCACAAGCGGCGAAGTCCTGGAACGGGATATGCAGCACTATGGGTTTTCCATCGCTTACCTGATAAGAAAACAGACTCCCGACCACGGTCCCCACCACGCTCATCATGTAACTGCGAAATATCTTTCGCGCAGGGCTTTCTCTTTTGAAAGCCAGGCCCGCAATGCCGCCGCTTCCACGGCAGCCGAGCTCACCGCGGCAGGGATAAGAGTGCTCGACAGCTATCTCGTTAACACCACGGACAACAAATATTGCTTCGAGATAGCCTATCTGGCCAGAGCCGGACAGCCTGATGTTCAGGACATGTCGTTCAAGAATTACCAATCCCGGGAAGAATTCAGTTTCGAGAGGCAGGCGCGCGAGGCAATGCGCGCGAGAGTGGACATGTTCAACAACGCAGGAATGCGCGTGGTGGACGCCTATCTCATCCCCGGCAGCGCAAATAACTACAGATTCGCACTTCAATACATGGTCCGCAATATGCCGGGAAATCACTGGCAAGGGCAACTCGACATACAGGTATATCAGGAAAACCGGACTTACAGGTTCGAGAGCGAGGCAAGAAGGGCCATGGCGGAACGACAGCAAGTTATTTCACAGGCAGGATTCAGCGTAGTGGGAGGAAGCGTGATTCCAGCAGGGAATGACTACACCTTTACGATTGAGTACATAGTCAAAACACAACAGCATCATCCGCAGTATGGATGGAGCGGGAATCAGCGAGATCAAAAAAGGCCGCAGAAGAAATAACCGGGAAATAAACACCTCCGGAAAAGCTTATTGAAAAGTCCCCGAAAGGGGACTTTTTAATTGCTTATAACATTTTCAGTAAACTGGCAGAAAAGAAAATACCAAAGCTACCCACCTACTCCAATAAAGATTGATTAAGAATCAAATAATGGGGAGCAGTATATGGCATTACAGACCTCCTCATTAATTTTTGAGAGGTGTGTCTGCCCTCCCACTTCTAGGGTAGGTTCCGGCGAGCTATTTGTCGGTTAGCGGTATACCGCCACTTTCTGGGGAACTAGTTGTTTTGTAAGATACTTACGAGGTCGTATTTGCTACTTGTCAGTTCATTCATCATTAAATAGCATCTGCGAACCGAACTAGTGGGGGACAAATGAAAATAATGCATTTTGAGGTGGAGAACTATCGGTCAATTACCAAAGCAAACATTGATTTTGGTGATTTAACAGTCTTGGTAGGGCCAAACAATGAAGGGAAATCTAATCTATTGCAAGCTTTTGTTACCAGTATTAATTATTTTCATCAGGTACCTCGCTTTTTTATTAGGACAAAAGGAGGACGAATACCACGACGTGATGTAAACGATAGAATTAAATATGATTA